>CALVJC010000067.1 GCA_944331945.1 uncultured Bacilli bacterium | reverse complement strand
CATTTTTTTTGGCCAGTTGGTGAAGTGGCTTAACACACTGCCCTTTCACGGCAGCATTCACGGATTCGAATTCCGTACTGGTCACCATTTTGTTATGTTAGCAATCAGAAATGATTGCTTTTTCTTTACAAAAAGCTTTCTTTTTATTGGTTTTTATTTTATAATGTTACTAAGGTGAATATTATGAGTGTACAAAGAATTAATGTTAGAAATGCAAAAAAATTACAAAAGAAAGCGAGAATCAATAAAGGCTTAGTTGCTGCTTCCATGGTTGCAGTAGCGATTGGTGCTGCTGGTGTTGGAGCTTTAAAAGAGCAAGCTTCTACGTTTGAAACAGTGAATGTCAAAGCGACAACGGAAGCGGAAGTATTAGAACAGATCGAAGAAAGATATGATTGTGATTTTTCTAATTCGGAATATAAAGATGTTATCGTTGATTATTGTATCGATAGCAATCAGTATGCAGTCAATCCTAGTGTCCAAAATCGAATGGATTTGGTTTCTTCAGCTCGAAGTTTAGCGAATGCTTCAGAAAAACGTCTAAAAGAACAAATGCAAGCAGGCGATCCGAATCATGAATGGTATCAATTAGAAGGAGGATATGATTCTTCGGTAGATCCTCATTTTTTGGTAAGAGCCGTGAAAGAGAATGTCTATGGGTTAACAGATACTTTTGAATTACCACAAGAAAGTCAAGATTTGTACGAAAGTGCTTTTAAGATTTTCGAATATCAAGGAACGGGAGAGAGTTCCGCTTGGGATGAGCAAATCGGAGAATTTAGTCGAGAAGCGAATCAGTTGTTTGAAAACTTTATTGAAACTTATGATTATGATCTTTCCTTAGATAAAGAAATGGGCTCTTTTGATAAAGTTCCTGCTCAAATTTCTAATGTGAAAGGAATGTAGCTTTCGAAAGCAATTTTTATTGACATCTGCACTATTTTCCTGTAATATTATAACTGCAGATGCATTTTGGAGACATACTCAAGAGGCTGAAGAGGCTCCCCTGCTAAGGGAGTAGAGTGGGCAACTGCTGCGAGGGTTCAAATCCCTCTGTCTCCGCCATTATGAATTAGTCCCTTATTTTATAAGGGTTTTTATTTTAGGTACCATTTAGGTACTTTTTTCGTTATAGTGAGAAAAGTCTTCTTAAGAGGAAAAAAAACTTTCATCCTGTGGAACAAAGTTTTTTTAAGCAATTCCTAATTTTTGTTTTACCTTTCCCAGCTTTTCTAAAATCTTTTCCATCGCTTGTTCAAAGAAAGTATAAAGTTGATGAGATAAGAAAGTTAAGAAAAAGACGATGAAGACCATTAGGGTATTAAAGTGGGATATGGAGAATAGATTGGTTAAATTGAAAATAGAATATAAGAATGAAATGAACATCAGAAGGAAGAGAAAGAAACGGAGACGGTTAAAGGGTTGGCAAATTTTATATAGCAAGATGAATGAAGTATAACCCGTTACCGTGAGACAAAGGGTGGAAACTCTGGCATAAGTCAGGTTAAAAAGATAACTGACAATGCAGATTAATAAGATGTTGCAGATGATGGTAAAAGCTGGAGGGGCGGATTTTTTTAAGACATTTTTTAAGAAGTTTCCTTTTACGCGTTCACGGTTTGGCTCCAAAGCTAAGACAAAGGATGGGATACCAATGGTGACAGCACTGGCTAAGGTTAGTTGTACTGGAATAAAAGGATATGGCATTTCTATGAATAAGAAGAGGAATGCTAAAATGCAAGAATAAATAGTTTTAACAAGAAATAAAGAGGCAGAACGTTCTAGGTTGTTAATGCTTCTTCTACCCTCTGCAACAACATGAGGCATAGAAGCAAAGTTAGAGTCTAATAATACTAACTGAGACACACTTCTAGCCGCATCGCTTCCACTAGCCATGGCAATGGAACAATCCGCTTCTTTTAAAGCAAGACAATCATTCACTCCATCTCCAGTCATAGCAACGGTATGCCCCTTCTCTTTTAAAGCTTTAATTAAAATATGTTTTTCTTCCGGTTTTACTCTACCAAAAATATCATATTCTTCGGCCGCTTTAATAATTTCTTTTTCACTTTTCAGCGTAGATAAATCAATGGCTTTGACTTCTTTCTTAAGTCCTGCTCTTTTGGCTATTTCTTCGACGGTTTGAGGATTATCTCCGGAAATAATTTTTACTGTGACTCCCTGCTCTTGAAAATAATTTAAAGTATCTTTGGCTTCTTTTCTAATCTTATCTTGTAAAACAATAAAGGCGATCGCAACTGGTTTCTTGATTCCTTTTTTTCGTTCGTCATACTCTCCTTTGGCTAAAACCAAGAGGCGACCTTCTTTGGAATATTTTTCAATTTCTTTTTGATATTTCTTCCCATGATTTTCTAAGATAAATTCCGGGGCACCAATAAAATAGCTTGTTCCTTCTAAGGTAGTTATTCCAGAATATTTCTTTTCCGAAGAAAAAGGAATTTTGGTTTTTACCTTTTCATTTTTATGATAAAATGAATTTTTTAAGGCTTTGGCAGTAGGATTGTCTTCCTCTAAAGCCCCCATAATGTTACCAATGATGTCCCCTATTTCGGTTTTGTTATAGTTTTCTTTGGGATATAACTCTTTTACTTCCATGACACCTTCGGTGATGGTACCAGTTTTATCGAGACAAATTACGTCAACTCTTGCTAAAGTTTCAATACAATATAAGTCTTGTACTAACACTTTCTTTTGGGAAAGACGAATGACTCCAACGGCAAAAACGGTACTAGTTAAAAGGACGAGTCCTTCTGGAATCATGCCAATTAAAGCTGCCACGGTATTAACAACGGCATTTTGAAAGGTATTACCATCTAAGAATAGTTGTCTTGCGAAAAATAGAATTCCTAGAGGAACAAGAATGAAAGAAATCGTTTTGACAATTTTATTTAAAGAACGCATAATCTCCGAAGAGATTGGCTTGATATATTTGGTATCTTTGGA
Source organism: uncultured Bacilli bacterium (assembly GCA_944331945.1). Classification (GTDB taxonomy): domain Bacteria; phylum Bacillota_I; class Bacilli_A; order RF39; family UBA660; genus Onthousia. Next base: position 30,357 of record CALVJC010000067.1, on the reverse strand, counting down.
GATCTTAGCAGTATAGTTGTCATAACCAATGTGCTCTACTTTGGCATAGCAAGAACCACTGGTAATAAAACTACCCGAAAGTAGTAAATCTCCTTTCTTTTTTTCAACGGTTTCACTCTCACCCGTGATAAAAGATTCATCGACTTCAACAAAGCCATCTTCTAAAATGCAATCCGTAATGATTTGATTGCCCGATGTTAGGTGAATAATATCATCTAGTACCACTTCCTCCATCGTAACGACTTCTTCTTGCGAGTCACGAATCACTTTTACTTTGGATTCGGCCACTACCGATAATTTATCAATTACCTTTTTCGAATGTAATTCTTGTAAAGTACTGATCAAGGTATTTAAAATAACAATGATAATAAAAGCGACATTTTTATAAGATCCCACTAAGATGACGGCCAAAGCTAAAATGATATTGATGACATTAAATAGCGTAAAAACATTTTCTTTGACGATTTGTTTTACACTTTTTGTCTTTACATTCGTATTAAAATTGACAAGTCCTCGTTGTTTTTGCTCTAATACTTGTTCTTTGGTTAGCCCTTCTTTAAAGTTGGGATATAGTCTAGTGTTTTCTTGTTTCATATTATCCCTCCATTTATAATATATCATATTTTGTTTCTTGATTGAATGTTTCGATAAAAGTTTGTATAATGTTTTTAGAAAGAAGGTGCTATTGTGCGAAAGTTTTTGGCAGTCTTAACGTCGATTGTCACGACGGGAGCAATTTTACTAACGATTGCCGTTTTTCTGTTATCTGCTTTTATTCATGGAGAGTTTGTGAATCAAATGGTAGATTCTATTTATGAAGAAAATATTTCCTCAAATATTACTACTTCAAATGTTCTATATGCTGAGGCAGAAAAAGCAGGTATTTCCAAAGAGACTTTGGACGAAATTTTAAGTCAAGAAGAAATAAAGACTTATATTAGTGGAGTAGCTCAGGAAGTCATCGAAAGTAATTTGAATCAAGAAACAGAATTGAATGAAGAACGAATTAAAGATTTAACTAGAGAATTTTATCAAGAGATCGAGGAAAAGTATCATTTAAATCTATCTCAAGCGGAACAAGAAACTTTGGAAGAAGTAACAAGTTCTTTGGTTCAAGAGGAGTTAGAGCCTGTAGTTCAAAATACCGATCCAGAGATAAATGGAGTTATGGAATTTTTACAAGCGTGTACGAATCCTTTGACCTATTCTATTTTACTTGCTATTTCTATTATTGGAATCTTTGTTATCTTTGTTCTTACTTTAAAAGAAAAAAGATTTTTCCATTATTATGGTTATATGGCTTTGTTTTTAACGATATTGTTAGCAGGCCTTTCAGCTTTTATTCATTTCCTTTCTTATGTATTGGCAGAGGATCCATCTATTTCGATTTCTGGATTGTTTGCTCCTCTTTACCAAAAAGGTTATGTGGCGACTGTGATATCCCTTGTCTTATGTATTGTTTTCTTTCTTTTCCATCATTTGATACAACATCGAACGGAATTAAAAGAAAAGGTGCCATTTTAAAAGGAGTTCCTTTAAGAATTCCTTTTTTGGTGTCTTTTGAAATATTTGGTGATCTCTACTACGAAAATCGGAGAAAGGGATAAAAGAAGTACAATAAGCCATTCTCTTCCCATTAAACCAGTAAGAGAAAAGAAGTCTCTTAGTGGAGAAATTAAGACAACTGCTAATACGATAAGGAGCGATCCTAGCATAGCTAAAAATAAATATTTATTGCGAGGATGTTCTTTTTGAAAAATAGAAAGAGTGGCAGAAGTTTGATTTAGAGAATGGAAAATTTGGGCAAGGCAAAGGGTTAAAAAGGCCATGGTCATTCCAGTTCCATAACTATGGTTATGGCCAATGAGATAAGCTAAGAAAGTAATAAAGGCAATGTAGATTCCATAGAAAGCAATACGAGAGACAAGTCCTTTTTGAAATAGCGTTCCTTCTTTAACTGGTTTTTGTTTCATCACATCTGGCGATATGGGATCAACTCCTAGAGCAAGGGATGGTAAGGTATCGGTTACTAAATTGATAAAGAGAATATGGACAGCAAGTAAGGGACTATTCATATTGATTAAGATAGAAGCAAAGATGACTAAAACTTCGGCAATGTTTCCTGCTAATAGAAATTGAATCACTTTTTGAATGTTTTGATAAACTCTTCTGCCCTCTTCTACAGCAGTTTCAATGGTAGCAAAGTTATCGTCTAATAAAATCATATCCGCAGCTTCTTTGGCTACATCCGTTCCCATTTGGCCCATAGCAACACCAATATCGGCTTGCTTTAAGGCTGGAGAATCGTTGACTCCATCGCCCGTCATCGCCACAATTTCTTTCTTTTCTTGTAAAGCATTGACAATTCTTAATTTATCTTCCGGAGTGACTCTAGCAAAGACGGAAATTTTACCGATTTTTTCCTTCAATTCCGCATCACTTATTTGGGAAAGTTCTTTTCCATTCATGGCAAGATCGCCTTTTCGAAAAATTCCTAAGTCTTTGGCAATGGAAATAGCGGTTAGTTTATGATCCCCGGTGATCATAATAACTCTGATGCCGGCTTCGTGACAGCTTTTGATGGCATGTCGTACTTCTTTTTTAGGGGGATCGATCATTCCTGTTAAGCCAAGGAAGATGAGGTCTTGTTCTATATCGCTTCCTTCTTCGGGAAGTGTCTTTAATGTTTTCGTAGCGTAACCTAATACTCTAAGGCCTGATTCGGCAAAGGAAGAAGCATATTTTTTAAGTTCTTCTTTTTCTTGTGGTGATAGTTCTATGGTTTCCTTTCCTAACCGAGCATAACGGCAAATATCAAGAAGTTCATCAATGGAACCTTTGGTATAAACAACAAAGTTTTCTTTTTCTTTGACGACGACGCTCATGCGTTTCCGAATAGAATCGAAAGGTTGTTCATAGCATTTGGGATGTTCTTGCTTTATTTGTTTGGCATCATAGTGTTCTTTTATGGCAAAGGTAAGAAGCGCTCCTTCAGTGGGATCCCCAATTACTTTTTCGTTGGCAAAAGAGGCATTATTGCATAATACAGCAGCATAAATCAACTTTTCTGATACTTGATTGGTATTTTTTTGTTCTCTTAAGTCTTCGTATAAAAGAGATTTTACAACAGTCATTTTATTTTCTGTAAGAGTGCCTGTTTTGTCGGTACAAATTACGGTAGAATTTCCAAGTGCTTCGACGGCTGGTAGTTTTTTGACAAGGGCATTCTTCTTGGCCATTCGCTCTACGCCTAAAGCCATGACAATCGTAGCAGTGGCGGGAAGACCTTCTGGAATGACGGAAATAGCAAGAGAGATCGCTACCATTAAAATAGAGATCACATCTTTGCCATAAAGAAGACCAATGATAAAAACCAAAATACTGACTCCAATTCCAAGTAAACTAAGAATTTCCCCTACTTTGTTGAGCTTTCTTTTTAAAGGGGTATCTAAGTTGTCTTTGTCCTCTAAAAGGTGGGCAATCTTTCCTACTTCCGTGTTCATTCCGGTTCCGACCACAACTCCATAAGCCGTTCCATAAGCAACAATGGCCGAAGAGAACACCATATTTGCGCGATCTGCTAAGGGCGTGTTTTCTTTCAAAAGGACATTACTGTCTTTTTCTACGGTGATACTTTCTCCGGTTAAAGAGGATTCATCGATTTTTAATTGATGTTCTTCTAAAAGACGAATGTCAGCAGGAACAATCATCCCTGCTTCTAAAAAGACAATATCGCCTACGACTAGGTCTTGTGTTAAAATTTCTTGTTTTTTCCCTTCCCGAATTACTACACTATGAGGGGCATTCATGTTTTTCAAAGCTAAGATAGCGTCTGCTGCTTTCTTCTCCTGGGCAATACTGATAATCGCATTGATCGCAATAATGATAAGAATGACTATGCCTTCGGTCGTTTCCCCTAAGAAAAAAGAAAGAATGGAAGCAAAGAAAAGGACAAGAATCATTTTATCCTTCCATTGATCTAAAATCATCGACCAGATGCTTTTCGGTTTTTTTGCTTCTAAAGCATTTTCTCCATATACTTCCAACCGATGTTTTGCTTCTTCTTTCGTTAATCCTTTTTTGGTTACTTTTAGTTCTTCTAAAACTTGTTCTTGCTTTTTTGTATAAGCATCTTTCACTTTATCACCTATTCTCTTATTCATTTATAGTAAATCTTATTTTGTTTTTTTACAATACTTATTCTCTTTTTCCATACTTTTTCATATTTTTCCTTTATAGATTGTCTCTTTTTGCAAAATTTATTTTATTCTTATTGAATTAAGCTTCAAATCTTAAATAAGGTAACTTCTATACTCCATAGTTAAAATTTACCTATTTTGTAAAATTATACTTATGAGTTTATCGGATTACTTTTCTGCTGTAAAAAGGATAGTCTTGCTATCCTTTAATCTCTATCCTTATTCAATTCATTTTCTGCTTGCTCTTTTTCTTGCGTAATTCTTTCTGCCTCTTTTTCTATCTTAGACAGTTTTTCTGTTATTTCCTCTATATTTGGCATATATTGTTTCTTTAATTCTTCTTTTTCTTGTTGAACTTCTTTCTTTATTGCTTCTAGTTCTTGATTCACACCATCTATTTTTTCTTGTACTATTTTCTTTTCTTTTCCTTTAAAAAGACCTAAAGAATTCTTTTCTTCTTGTAATTTTTCCAATTTATTTTCTATTTTTTCTAAATCTTCTTCTGCTGGTACTTTAGTATTCATCTTTTGCTCTAACGCTGTTTTTTCTTGTTCAAATTGACTCTGATAATTCTTTAATTTTTCTAATTTTTGCTCACATTCTTGTATTTGTTTGTCTAATTCTTGTTTTTCTGCTTGATGTTCTTGCCAGTATTCTTCTCGCTTTTTATCCCCATGCTCTTTTATTTTTTTATCACAAAATAACATTAATGCAGTACCTTTATTTAATTGATCTTTTGATATCAGGGAAACAGATTTCTTTAAATAAGTTTCAATCATCGATCGCATCTTTTTATAATCTTTCACAGAATAAATTACATCTTTTGCTAATAATATCTTTATTAGCACCGTATTTAAAGAAGCAATGGTTAATTCCGTTCCTTCTTTACAGTTCTTCTCAGCTTGATTTACTTTTGCTAGCGCTTGTTGTTCTTGTCTTTTGTAAAAATTAACATCGGCATAAATTCCAGCTTTTTTCATAGAACTTGTTAACTCTTTTATTCTTTCAACATAAGCATTTGAGGCATTAGTATAATAATCAATATATAATTTTAAACAAGCGCTCCCAATTTTGTCGATTTCTTCTCCGATTTCTAAGGAAAAGTCAAGATATTCTTTTGAATTTCCTAACTTTTTTAAAGCCAGTTCCAAGCTTCTAGCAACTCCTCTAACAGCATCAAGTTGTTTCGGTTCAGTAACACTAGTTGTCCAAGCAGAACTAAGTCCTCTATAGGCAATGGCTATATAATTTTCAGTGTCAATGTTTAAAACTTCTCCGAAAAGATTATAAGCTTCGCCTGTTTTTCCATCTTGATATAAAATCTTAGCATTTTTTAACAAATTGTCTATTTTATTGGAACTATCAATTTTTACGGTCCCTTGTACCTCGACCACACCTTCTACCATCATCTTTTTGGCTTCTTCCACTGAATATTTCGTTCCACAATTTTGACACTCAAAGAGGCCATCTTTTTTGATTAAATCTATGCTACCGCACATTTCACAAGTAAGTCTTTTCATTATTTTCTCCTTCTATTTGGTATTTTTTAAGATAATGCTTCTTTCTTTCCACAATTGATCTAATTGTTGTATTTCTTCTAAGGTTAAAGTTTCTTTCTTATGATTTAATATGTTGTTTATCTTTTCATCTATTTGTATGGTACTTTCATTTGAAGTAGTATCTATATATTTTAAATTTTCATATAAATCATTTAACTCTTTTGCTAGAGAATCATTCTTATTTTTTGAAATTATTATTTCTAGTCTTATTTTCCAACTTTTAGTGGTTTGAGTTGTGGTTTTTATTTGAGAGTCTTTTTGAATTATATAATTTTTGGTTTTATATAATAGAAATATGAGTAAACTGTAAATTCCTAAGAGTATTACACATAATATGATTATAAGCGGAAAAGATATTTTGAGACATCTACTACAAAATAATAGAATGATGAAAAGAATATGGAACAAAACATAGATCATCCAGATCGGAGTATTGTTCACTCTTTTTTTTATATCTTTTTCCGTTGTTTTTATGCATAAAAGCCAAGAAAAAATTTGAAAAAGTAAATATAACACATAGGTAACAAGAAAAGTCGTAATAGGAATATTTGTTGGCACGAGAAAGGCAATGATACTTACGACAATACAAATAATTATATTAGGAATTAGAATATTTTTTGCTTTCATTATTCATCTCTTTCCTTTCCACAGTTTGGGCAAAATCTATTGGATTTTTTTAAGGGATGCGAGCAATATTTACAAATTTCTATTTTGTTTAACGCAGTTCCGCAATTGCTACAAAACTTTTGTCCTACTTCGATTCTAGCTCCACAGTTTTCACAAAATTTATTTTGCTGTTCTTCCACGTTATTCATCGCAGTTCCAAAAGTATTATGAACCGTACTGCCAACGCTTGTCATTATTCCCATCCCAATTCCAGCGCTACTAAAGTTTCCAGCTCCTTCATTAGCAGCAATTTTTTCTGCCACATCAAAGCCTCTTTCCTCTTGATAAGTGTAACCTTCTGTTTTTCTTTTTTCTGCTATTCCTTCTGCTTCGATAACCATTTTTTTCGATTCTGTTTGTTGATGAATGATATCTACTTTTTGTTTTAACTCTGCTTCAGCAACATCAGCATACTGTCTGAAATATAGATCTTTAAATTTTTCATATTGATCATTACCATCCGGTTTTACAATAGCAGTAATAAAGAATTGTTTTAAGTCTATGCCATATTCTTGAAAATCAGAAATTAATTTGTCTTTTACTTCTTTTGATATGGTTTCTAGTTGTTCATCAATCTCAAAAATATTAGTTTTGTTTTCTCGAATATATTTCGATAAAAGTGGTTTTAATCGAATCATCAGAAAAGCTTTAAAGTAAGAAATCAATTTGTCTTTACTTAGTTTTTTTTCTGTTCCCACTAATTTTATTAAAAGTTTCTTGGCATTGCTGATGCCAATAGCCATTTCTCCACTAGCTCCTATATATATGGGAAAGTGATAATTTGGCTCCATATATTGAATTTTGCTATCGGTTCCCCACTTTATGGCCAAGTGTTCTACCTTATTAATAAAATATACTTCGCAGTGAAATGGGGATTCTCCTCCAGTTGGTAAATTGATTATCTTTGATAAAAGTGGTAAGTTTTCTGTTTCTAGGGTGTACTTTCCCGGACCAAAAACGTCTAGCGCTTGCCCATTTAAAAAGAAAATTGCTTCTTGGGATTCATGGACAATGAGTTGGGAGCCTAAATTAAAATCTTCTTTTTCGTATTTCCATACGATATTATCATTATCTCCCTCATACTTAATAACTTCATATAACTGCATAATATTCACCTTTCACACCTTATTAATCTTATTAAATTATAGCATTCAAACTTATTTTCGTCTATATTCTTAGAGCTATTATTAACAAGTTCTTTCTAAGATTTAAAGAATTTACCTCTTTTCTTTTATCTTTTTTTGTGTTATAGTATATCCGTAGTCAAATTTATGGGCTGTTAGCTCAGTTGGTAGAGCAACTGACTCTTAATCAGTGGGTCTAGGGTTCGAATCCCTAACAGCCCACCACTTTAAACATTGGGTCGAATGATTCGGCTTTTCATAAAAAAGAGACTGTTAGAAGATATTTGTTTTCTAATAGTCTCTTTTATTTTTTAGATTCTTCCCACTTTTTCATGAAAAGATCATGAAGTTGATTACACTTTTCTACATCCATTGGTTCTATATTTTTTAAGGGGTTGGGAATTTTTAATTTTTCATATTTTTCAAAGCCCATATGATGGAATGGTAAGAATTCGACGCGTTCAATATTTTTTATTTTCTTAAGATATTCCACTAAGCTATCGATGTAAGCGAAACTATCCATCATGGTTGGAACGACAACTTGACGAATCCAAACCGGTTTACCACTTCGATTCATGGCTTCGATAAATTTTAAAGATTCATCCATTTCTTGACCCGTCACATGTTTATAGCCTTCTCTTGTCGTATATTTGACATCGAAAAGAACTAAATCAACAAGACTTAAAATCTCATCATAGTGTCCTACTCCTACTCCACAGGTATCTAGAGCAATATGAATTCCTTCTTGTTTTAATTTTTTACAGATATCTAAAAGAAAATCGATTTGGAGAAGAGGTTCCCCACCAGAGAACGTTACTCCCCCCGAATTTCTCATAAAGTAAGGTTTATTCCGCAATATTTTTTGGAGTAATTCCTCACTCGTCATGTTTTCTTTGCCTTTTACCCACATTTCAGGGTTATGGCAGTAAAGACAGCGAAGACGACATCCACTGAAAAAAACAACGGTACGAATCCCCGGGCCATCCACAAGCCCGAAGGTTTCGATCGAATCAATTGCACCTTTCATTACATCTTCTCATGGAAAGTGCGGGCAATCACTTCTTCTTGTTGCTTTCTTGTTAAGCGATTAAAGCGTACGGCATAGCCAGAAACACGGATGGTTAAAAGTGGATATTTATCCGGATTATTCATGGCATCAATTAAGGTTTCTCGACTTAAAACATTAACATTTAAGTGGTGAGCGCCTTGGACAAAGTAGCCATCTAATAAGCTGACAAGATTATCGATTTGTTCTTCTTTGGTATGTCCTAAGGATGTTGGAACGATGGAAAAAGTATTGGAAATTCCATCACGGCAGCAGGAAGCATAATCAAGTTTGGCTACGGAATTTAAAGAGGCAATGGCACCACTTCCGTCTCTTCCATGCATTGGATTAGCGCCTGGAGCAAAAGCAACACCGGCTTTTCTACCATCTGGGGTAGCGCCTGTTTTACTTCCATAGACAACATTGGATGTAATCGTTAAGACCGAAAGGGTTGGATGAGCATCACGATAACATTTATGTTTTGCTAGTTCCTGATACATTTTTTCTAGTACTTCTTTGGCAATGTTGTCGACTCTATCATCATCGTTTCCGTATTTTGGATAGTCTCCTTCTACTTCAAAATCAATCATAATTCCTTCTTCATTGCGAATCGGTTTTACTTTGGCATATTTTATTGCTGATAGTGAGTCTGCTACAACCGATAATCCCGCTACTCCATAAGCCATTAGGCGATTGACATGGGTATCATGGAGAGCCATTTGTCCTGCTTCATAAGCGTATTTATCATGCATGTAGTGAATGATGTTCATGGCATTGGAATAAATTTCAGCTACTTTTTCGATAGCTCTAAAGTATTCTTTTTTAACCTTATCATAATCTAAGATTTCATCACTCATCTTTTCAAAGCCATCTAGGACTTTGGTTCCTTTCATTTCATCAATGCCACCATTCATAGAATAAAGAAGTGTTTTAGCCAAATTACAACGAGCTCCAAAGAACTGCATGTCTTTGCCTTCTCTCATAGCAGAAACACAACAAGCAATGGCATAATCATCCCCATAAATTGGACGCATAACATCATCGCTTTCGTATTGAATGGCATCGGTTTCAATACTCATTTTGGCACAGTATTTCTTGAAGTTTTCTTCCAATTTTACACTCCATAAGACGGTCATATTTGGCTCTGGAGCGGTATCTAGATTGGTTAGGGTATGTAAAATACGGTAACTTGTTTTAGTAACCATACTCCGTCCATCTTCGCCAATTCCTCCGATGGAACAAGTAACCCAAGTAGGATCTCCTGAGAATAGTTCGTCATAGTCTGGCGTTCTTAAATGCCGCACTAGTCTTAATTTAATAACAAATTGATCTATGATCTCTTGAATTTCTTTTTCGGTAATTGTGCCTTCTTCTAAGTCCCGTTCAAAATAAATATCAAAGAAAGCATCCACCCGTCCTAAGCTCATGGCTGCTCCATTGTTTTCTTTAACAGCAGCTAAGTAACCAAAATACGTCCATTGTACCGCTTCTTTGGCATTATTGGCTGGTTCTGAAATATCAAAGCCATAGCTTTTAGCCATCTGTTTTATTTGGTCCAAAGCTCGATATTGCATTGAAACGTCTTCTCTTAGTTGAATCAAGTCACTATTCATTGGCCCTAGAAGAGATTCAAAGTCTTTCTTCTTTTGTTCCATCAAATAGTCAATTCCGTATAAAGCGACACGACGATAATCCCCTATGATTCTTCCTCTTCCATAAGCATCGGGAAGTCCAGTTAAAAGTCCAGCATGACGGGCTTTTTTGATTTCATCTGTATAAGCATCAAAAACACCTTGATTATGGGTTTTGCGGAATTCATTAAAATATTTATCCACCGTCGGATTTAATTTATAACCATAGGCATCTAGTTCTTGGTAAACCATGCGGATTCCACCATAAGGATTGATAATTCTCTTTAAGGGTGCATCCGTTTGTAATCCTACAATAACATCGTCTTCTTCATTAATATAACCGGGTGCAAAGGCATTAATGCCTGACATATGATCTACATCAATATCAAGAACATGTTTCTTTAATTCTTCTTTCAAAAGGTCCTCACAATGAGACCAAACTTTATTGGTTTTTTCGGTTGTTCCTTCTAAGAAAGATTCATCCCCTTGATAATTTTTATAATTTTTTTGTATAAAATCACGGACGTTGACTTCTTCTGTCCAAACGCCTTCTTTAAAATTTCTCCATTCTTTTCTCATTTCTAACCTCCGTTTTCTATTATAACACAAACCTGGGTTTCTCATGCAAAAAGGCTTTGATTTTACATGATTTAGACAAAAAATCAGATGTAATCTGATTCTGTTTATAAAATATTTTTCTCTAGAAAATGGGCTATCGTATCGCCTTCTTCTCCTTCCAACACTTGGGTTGCTACTTCTTTCACTTCTTCTAAAGCCGTTGATACCGTAATGCTATATCCTGAGGCTTTGATTAAGGGAAGATCATTTTTGGCATCACCAAAGGCAATAACTTGTTGTAACGTGATGCCTAAATTTTGGCAGACCTTTTCAACCGATGTTTTTTTATTGACATCTTTGGGCATTAAAACAAGCCATTGTTCTTTGGTATTACTTTCTTGCATCACCATGATATCCAAGTTTTGATATTTTGTTTTAAATTCTTGATATAAATTTAAAAGTTCTGTTTGATCTTTCGGGAAAAAATTTATTTTAGTAATTTTTTCTTTGATTTCTGAAATGTTTTTTATTCCTTTGATAAAATCTAATTTTCTTTTGGGGGTTGCTTTATAAATATAATAGTTATAGGCAGAACAAAAGTCAATTTCACTACTATCTTGATCAAAATTTGCAATTAAGTCTTCTATCTCTTCCTGTTTGATAAAACCAAAATAGGTTCCTTGTTCTTTCTTGGGAGAATAACAATAAACTCCATTATTTAATAAAAGATAGTCAAAGAAAGAAACATCAGGTATTGCATTTTGTACCGAATAAAGACTTCGTCCTGTCGCGATCGTTAAATAATAGCTTTGTTCTTTTACTTTTTTTAATATGTCTATGGTATAAGGACTAATTTTTCCATCTTTATCTAGTAGAGTTCCATCTAGATCGGTAACAATCATTTTATAGTTTTCTTTTTGAAACATCTTGGATCTCCTCCTATCCATAGTTTATGATAATTAAGATCATAAGGAGTATGGATATTACTAATCCAATGAGTCCTCCTATCCATAGTATTTTATTTTGTCTTTTTTTGCCTATGATAAGAAGAATGGCAAATCCTAGATATAATATGGCAAATAAAAGAATCATTCCTAACCTCATTTTTATTCCTCCTATTGTTATCTTATCACAGATCTTCTAGGGCTTTCAATGGGTGTTTTCCTCTTTTCTTAGACAGAAGTCATTCATCTTTTTTTCTTTTTGTAATACAATATCATGAAAGGAGAATAAAAATGTCGAATTGTTGCAATAACTCGGATCAAAATCATTTCTTTCCACAGTGTCGGTTCTGTTATGTGCAAGGTCCAACGGGTCCGACGGGACCAGCTGGTCCTAGTGGTGGCCCTACGGGATCTACGGGTCCTACAGGTCCTACCGGTGTGACAGGGCCTACTGGTCCTACTGGGGCAACTGGGGCTACAGGTGCCACGGGTTCTGCGGGGGCTACTCCATCTTTAGCGATTGGAACGGTAACGACTGGATTGCCAGGAAGTGCGGCAGTCGCAACGATTACGGGAGTCTCACCAAACTTTTTATTGAATTTAACGATTCCACAAGGCCCTACGGGTGCCACCGGTGTAACAGGACCTACCGGAGCTACTGGCGTGACTGGTCCTACAGGAAGCACTGGCCCTATTGGAGCTACCGGAGCAACTGGTCCTACAGGAGCCACGGGTGTAACCGGTCCTACGGGAGCCACAGGTGTCACTGGACCTACGGGAGCCACGGGTGTAACCGGTCCTACAGGTCCTACAGGTCCGACTGGACCAACAGGGGCAACAGGTCCTACTGGTCCGACTGGTCCATAGAAAAAGAAGGAGCATTTTCCTTCTTTTTTTGGGAGTTATTTTAGAGCATACTATTTTCATATAAGAAATCTACGATATTTTCTTTTTCCGTAAGTCCTGAAAGATATGCTTGTAAATAATTATCATAAACAATAATCAAACTTGGAGTTCCTCCAATCCGTCCATTTGGATCAATGGCAAACAGAGCTTCAACTTCTGAGGTGGTCCAATCATCTATATCAATGGCAAAAACAGGAATATCATATTCCAAAGCAATTTCTTTCATAATAGGATCCATTTCTTTACAGTAAGAACAAGTATCTCTTCTAATATAGAAAAGGGAGGGAGAACTTTTATCCGCCAGGGTTTCAAATTCATTAAAATCAATTTCTTTATAATTACGAGGAGAGGAAGTTTCATTCTCTTCTACTTCCTCTTCGGCTTGATCGGCATTATACATTTCATTTTGTATTTCGCATGAATTATCAATGATATAATCGTGAACATTTTCTCCTTTGGATTCTCCAGCAATCGTTAATTGTTGTAAATAGAAGTATTCCCCTTCAATCCGATAAGTAATACGAATTCTTTCTTTTTTATCATACCAGCCAATTTTTCCTTCGGCTGTTACAATAGCTTCTTGAGTCACATTGTCATAATCACTACTCCATGATAAATTAGAAATATGAGTTCCTAATACTTCTTCTACCGTAAAACCAGGACACTTTTCATATGTAGATGTTTTTACCCAAGCAATTAGGTCTTCTTTTTTGGTAGAAAAAGGATTTATTTCGAAAATAACAACGATGACAAAGAAAATAAAGCCTATGATCCAAAGGAGAAAGCGAAAACAATTTTGTGATAAAATCTTTGATCGCTTCCAAAGATATTTGGGAACAGATACTCTAGATAAATGAAATGGTTCGATGATATCAGTATCAACATTCGATGATTTTAATCTCTGATAATCTTTCTTTAGTAAAATTAAACTAGCTATCAAAAATACAATAATATTGACAATCAAACTAATTAGATAAGAATCTGTCAAATTCCATAAGAGCCAAATAAAACCGACTTCCAAGAAAGGAAGTAAGGTTAAAATATTGGCATAGATATTTACAATAGGTCTTTCTTCCACTTCTTCTTTCACAGGGTGTCCACAGTGAACACAATACTTGGTGGTATCACTGATTTCTTTACCACAATTTTTACATTTTATTACTGCCATAATTTTTACCTTCCTCTTATTTTAATCTTATCATGCCTGAGTAGTAAAAACAATCTTTTCAAATAAAAAAATAATCTCTAATTTAAAATAGAAATTCCTAAATTTAAATAGGCGGCAAAGCATAACCAAAGTAGATATGGTATTTGTAAATAGGTACTGATTTTATTTTTTTGTTTTAATTCTTTCCACCATAATACGACGGTATATAGCAAGAGTAGAAGCCATAAAAAGGCAGCCCAGTACATTTTTAAGACAAAGAAGATGATGGGCCAGAATAGGTTTAAGAACAATTGTAGTAAATAAAGGCGATCAAATTCTTTCTCTTCTTCCTTCGTGGCAAGGAAATAAGAGATTCCCATTAAAATATACAAAATAGTCCAGGCAATGGGGAAAAGAATGGGTGGTGGTGCGAAAGGAGGTTTGATGAGTGTTTCATAGTTCATATATCCTCCAATGATCAAACCAATCAAAGTGCCACCTAGTATCGGTAAAATACTATAAAAAATACGTTTTTTCATCGACTCACCTCTATTTTTAAGATATGCATTTTAGTTAATTTTTATAAACACTTTTCTCTTTTCGCATACATTATACTGAGGTGACCTATGAAAAAGTATAAAGTTTGTGTTTACGCGATTAGTAAAAATGAAGAAAAGTTTGTATCGCGTTGGGTAGAATCGATGAAGGAAGCGGATGAAATTTATGTCCTTGATACAGGTTCGACAGATCAAACGGTAGCGAAGTTGCAAGAATTGGGGGTACACGTAGAAACAAAAGTGATCGATCCATGGCGTTTTGATGTGGCTCGTAATCTATCTCTTGCTATGGTTGATGAAGATGCTGATATTTGTGTCTGTACGGACCTTGATGAAGTTTTCGTACCCGGATGGCGTGATAAGTTAGAAGAAATTTGGCAAGAGGATACCGATCGCCTGGCCTATCGCTACAATTGGAGTTTTGATGAAGTAGGAAATCCAGCGGTTCATTTCTATATTGAAAAAATGCATCGCCGGTATCATTATCAGTGGACCCATCCCGTTCATGAAGTGCTTGCTTTTGATGGAGGAATGGAAAAGAAAATTACTACTGATGAGATTGTTTTAAATCATTATCCTGATGTTACAAAATCTCGTTCTAGTTATCTTCCATTACTCGAGCTTTCAGTACAAGAAGATCCAGAAGATGATCGCAATATGCATTATTTGGGTCGTGAGTATATGTATTATGGCCAGTATGAAAAAGCGATTGAAACATTAAAAAAGCACCTTTCTTTAAAACGAGCGACTTGGCGTGATGAGCGATGTGCTTCGATGCGTTTTATTGCTCGCTGTTATAAAGAACTGCAGCAGTATGAGGAAGCGAAAGATTGGTTAGAAAAGGCGATGAAAGAAGCCCCTTATTTACGTGATCCTTTTATGGAACGTGCATTACTTGCTTATCATTTAGAAGAATGGGAAGATGTTCTTCTTTATACGATGAAAGCTTTAAAAATTAAGCTTCATACCGAAAGTTATATCAATGAAGTCTTTAGTTTTAATGAAACTCCCTATGATTTGTTAACTCTTGCTTTTTATGATTATGGAGAATATGAGCTGGCGATGACAGCATGTAAAAAAGCCATTTCTATCAATCCTAAAAATGAGCGGTTAAAAAATAATCTTAAAGCCATTGAAAATCTTATCGAAAAAAAATAGAGCTTAGCTAACTAAGTTCTATTTGTTTGATAATTTTCCTTTCATTCCTTTTAATCCATTGGCAGCGAAGCCTTCTAGGATATTTGTTTTAAAGGAATGAGTTTTATTTTGACGGTGTTTAAAGTCTTTTACACCAATGTTAATCATATCATCTAATAAATCACTATAATCTTTGCCAAGCGGATCCCATAGATAAAAGGCAAGTGATCCAGGAATAGAGTTGATTTCGTTAATATATACTTTTTTAGCTTTGGTATCAATTAGCATATCAATTCGTGCATCGCCACTACTTCCTAAGGCTTTAAAAGCTTTTACGGCAATTTCTCTAACTTCCTTTTCCATCTTTTCGGTTAAGTCCGCTGGAATTTTTCGATTGGCAGAGGCCATTCCTTTCGAACCTTTTCTTGGAGTAGTCTTTAAAGCAAGTTTGCCTTTGACTTTAGAAGATCCTACATATTTATCTTCATAAGTTAAGAATTTATGAGAGGATAACACTTCTTCAATGACACTCGTTTCTTGATGTTCAAAGTTTCCTAAAACAGAAATATTTACTTCCATTAAGTTAGGAATGACTTGTTCTACAATAATTTTATTGTCATAAGTCATTGCTTCTTCAATTAATTCGTCTAATTTGTCTTCGTTTTCGGCAATCCCAATCCCAACACTACTTCCGGTTGTAGCTGGTTTTACAATAACGGGATATTTTAAAGCGGAAATCTGTTTGATAATTTCTTCTTTTTCTTGTTTGTAATCGGTATCATAAAACCAAGTATATTCGGGAATTGGTAAGTCGTTGGCTTTGAAGATATCACGCATATAGACTTTATCTTGTCCAACCGCTGCGGCATAAACGTTGGGTCCGACATAAGGAATACCAATCGTTTGAAGGTAACCTTGTAAGACTCCGTCTTCGACATTGGTTCCATGAGTAATTGGAAAAGCAATATCAATATCCGTAACAATTTTCTTTAAGAATCCTTTGCTTTGTAAGACAAAACTTCCATTTTTATAATAAAGTACTACGTTGGTAGCATATTTTTTGATTAATTCTAAATCTTGATAACTTTCTACATCTTTTAACATGGCTCCTGTATACCACTCTCTATCTTTGGTGATATAGATAGGAATAATTTCATATTTTTCTTGATCCATTTTATTCATGGCTTGGATGGCAGAGATAATACTTACTTCGTGTTCTACACTCTCCCCTCCAAATATAACGCCTACTTTTATTTTCATCTTCTTACTTCCTTTCTATTTTTCATTATAAGTATCTGGCAAGTCATTTTCAAATAAAGCATAGATGTCCTTTTTTCCTTTGATTCCTCTAATAAAAGTATATGCATCTACGACATTATTGTAAACGATCACTTTGTCCATATCAAATTTTTTCTTTTCTAATCCTTTGCGGATTGGTTCGGTTTGCTTTTTCCCTATTAATATGACATAATCGGCCTTACTTAATTCGGCAATCTGTTCGCCAAATTTTTCATTTAATTCTGCTTCCTTTGCTCCTAATTCAATCATCCCTGGAGTAACAATGACTTTGGTGCCTGGCATCATGCTAAGCACCTCAATCGCATTTTTGGCACCTGTTGGATTCGAGTTATAGGCATCATCGATTTGATAGAAGTTGCCTAATTTTTTTAGTTCTAGACGGTGTTCGATCGGACGAACGGCTTTGACTGCTTGTTGCAATTGTTCAATGCTAATACCGAATTCTCTTCCTAGGGCGATGGCAGATAGAATGTTATAGACATTGTGTTGTCCTAATAATTTTGTTTCAAATGGATATTTCTTCTTGTCTCCTTTAAAAATGACATCGAAATGAGTTCCGGTATTCGTGCACTTGATGTTTTTCGCTAAAACATCGACATCTTCGTTTTCAATTCCAATCCATAAAATCTTACAATCATTTTTTAAATGATAGCTTACTTGTTTTGGATCATCACGATTTAAGACTCCTACTCCATCTTTTGGTAAAGATTCAATCAATTCAAATTTCGTTTTTTGAATATTTTCTTCACTACCAAAGGTTTCTAAGTGAGCGGTTCCAATTCTGGTTAGGATACCATATTTTGGATGAACCAAATCACAAAGTTGCTTGATTTCTCCTCTTTGGTAGGCTCCCATTTCGGCAATTAAGACATCATTAAATTTATCGAGATGATTGTTAATCGTAATAATGAGACCATAAGGGGTGTTTAAGTTTCTTGGGGTTGGTAAAGCGACATATTTAATATTTAAAATATCAGCGAGGATATTCTTACTACTCGTTTTTCCATAACTACCAGTAATACCGATCACTTTTAAGTGATTCATTTGTTTTAGTTTTTTCCCAGCCATATGTTTAAAGTGAAAATAAACACATTTTTCAACGGTATATTTATTAATAAAGTTTGTAACTAAGAAAACAAATGGGTTTAAATAAGTAAGTAAAGCATAGAGGAAAAGGAAGAATGATGAAACAACGAGGCTTTCTCTTGTTAAAATTAAGAATAAAATTGGTAAAAAGTAAACAATGGTGGTCGTTACCATTAATCGTTTGATTCTCGCCGTATATACGAGAGGCTTTTTGACCTGTTCGTTCTTTTCTTTTTTCTTGTAAAGTATGATAAAGACAAGATAAAGTAAGAAAGCAATTATATTTAGTACTAAGGATAGCCCTTCTTTTTCGACGAATAAACTATTGGCTAAGAAGATAATTAAAAAAATGGGAAATTCAATCGATATCAAGTTTGAAGTATGATAGATAATCCATTTTAAATAACGATTGTTTTCGTTATATAAATTTTGTTGTAACATATGCATGCTTTTTTTACTTTTCACAACAATTACGACTGTTAATAATAACAGCAACAAAATTTTCATTATCATAAATTATCCCTCCATAAATTTATTTATGATATTAAGTACTTGATTTAAATTTTCTAAGTACGCATAATGAGTCCCCGGCAAAATAATAAGGGCTCCATCTTTTAATAGTTTTTCTAATAGTCTTGCTTCTTCTACTGGGGCTTCCGTATCTTGCTCTCCCCAGATAAGTAAGGTTGGTACGGTAATTTTTTTGGCATAGTCCGATAAGTCTTCGTTTACAACTTGAACTAAGATATTTCTCATCATAGGGCTTGCGGCTTTGTAATCTCTGGAGCCAATGTAATTTTTGGCCACTTCAGCAATTTTTTTCATACCAGGCAGCTTTTTGGCAGCTTTTAAAGCTTTGACTTTTAAGGACTGTTTTTTATTGGTAATAACACAAGGGGCACCGAAAAGAATGAGTTTTTCGACTTTATATTGAGCAGCATAACGGATCGCTACTCTTCCTCCAAAGGAATGTCCAATAAGGGTGGGATTTTGAATCTCTAATTTTTCTAATAATTCGTGTAACATTTCGGCATAATCGGTAATATTCCAGACTTCTTTGGGTTCTTCACTTTTGCCAAAACCAGGAAAGTCTAAAATGGTAATGCGATAGTTTATGGATAGCGGATCTCCTAAAAATTGCATCATTTCAATATTTTGACCCCAACCATGTAATAGTACAATATCTTTTCCTTTACCATACTGTATGTAATTTATCTTGGTATTGTGTATTTCCACGTGACTTTCCTCCCTTAACTCTGATTATAGCATGAAAAAAAGGAAAAAGCTTTATAATTTCGCATTTTTCCTTTTTCTTGACAACTATTTTTTCTTGTAATATGCTCCTGTAAAATGAAGTCCTTTTTTCTCTAGAACTCCTTTGGAAGCGGCAGAATTCGAATAATAGTTTGGATTTGTGATCGTGTCGTCTTCATTCATATAATAACTTTCGAATTTTTGGGGATTTAATTGACTTAAAATCGCTTTAGTTAAGTTTATTTTATACATACCATTTTCTTCGGTAATGGCTCCTGTTTTTTCCCAAAATGATTCTTTGGCCCAAGCGGGCATTCTATCATAGGTCCAGTTAGGTCCAGCATGTGAACCAACATAAATAGAGATTTCATCTAGTTTACTATTGTGCTTACTTTGTAAAGCTTCTACCGTTAATTTTGGTAAGTATTTATCAATCATTTCTCCACTACAATGGGCTGTCGCCGTGATTCCTTGTCTTAAGTCACTGGCAATGATAACAGGACAGTCTGCCACTGGGAATCCAACGACTACACGTGGTGTTTTATCTGTCACCATTAGGATGTCTGCTGTAATATCTAAATCCCAACCATCCCAAGCGAAATCAACCATTTCTTTGGTTAAGGTTACCGCTTTTCCTTCTCCATTTTGACTTGGAATGTAAAATTTGTATGGATCAAATTCCTTGTTGTAATAGGCACTCGCTGCTTTACGATGATCTAAGAATGCATCTTTTCGATCTTCCTTTGACATTCCTTCTGGATAGAAAGCTGGTGCGGTATTCATATTTCCGAAACGTGTTCCCGTTTCAAAGATCCGACGGTTTTTCACCGATAAGTTTCCAATTTTATAAATTTTTACCTTTTCCATTTCTTTTTCCCCTTTTTGAAATGTGGCTACATTATAACATATTTCCCTCATTTTGTCAAAATAAGCTTAATTGGTTCGATTCTGGAAGACCGGTAATAATACCCATAGAAACCATTTTGTCAATTAACGTTTTGGATACTTTGCCGCGTTTTTGCAAGTCTTCTTTGCTTAAGAACGGTTGTTTTTCGCGTTCTTCGACAATGGAAGTTGCTACCGCTCCTCCTAGACCATCAATGGTAGAAAAGGGAGGAATTAGGGTGTTTTCATGTTCGTCATCGATTTTAAATCTGGTACTATCGCTTTTTTCTAAAGAAATCGGTCCAAAGTGAATTCCTCTAGCAGTGGCTTCTAAAGCGACATGAAGAGAATCAATGATACTGGTTTCTTTATTGGTGGCTTCAAAGCCTTTGGCCGTTAAATCTTCATAACGAGTTTTTATGGATTGATAGCCTTTGATCATTGTTTCAATGTCAAAGTCATCGACCCGAATGGAAAAATAAGCAGCATAATACCAAAGTGGTTTATAGACTTTAAACCAAGCGATACGAATGGCACTCATAACATATGCACAAGCATGGGCTTTCGGGAACATATATTTGATCTTATGACAAGATTCAATGTACCAATCAGGAATGCCAGCTTCTTTCATTTTCGCCGCATAATCTTTCCAGGTTTCTGGGTCTTTGCTCGCCTTTCCTTTCCGGACGAATTCCATGATCTTAAAAGCTAATTTTGGTTCCATGCCCCAGTTCATAAGGTTTACCATGATATCATCACGACAACCAATAACTTCTTTAAAAGGTACAACGTTATTGCGAATTAATTCACTAGCATTTCCAGCCCAAACATCAGTACCGTGAGAAAGTCCGGAAATTTTAACCAGTTCAGCAAAGGTACTCGGTTTTGTTTCTACTAACATTTGGATAACAAAGTTTGTACCTAGTTCTGGTAAGCCTAGGGTCCCCGTCGGACATAAAATATCTTGTTCGGTTACTCCCAAAGGTTCTGGACTTGATAAAATGGCAAAGATCTTTTTATCATCCATCGGAAGTGTTGTAATATCAATCCCTGATAAATCCTGTAACATTCTTAAGACCGTCGGATCATCGTGACCTAGAATATCAAGTTTTAAGACATCTTGATCGATGGCATGATAATCAAAGTGAGTGGTTCGCCATAAAGAGGTATTATCATCGGCAGGATATTGGAATGGGGTAAAGTCAAAGACATCCATATAACCAGGAATAACAACAATTCCTCCAGGATGTTGGCCCGTTGTTCTTTTGACTCCGGTACAACCAATGGCAAGTCGCTCGATTTCGGCATTTCGTTTTCCGGTAATGCCATGTTCTTCAAAATAGCCTCGTACATATCCGAAAGCTGTTTTTTCTGCTACCGTACCAATGGTTCCTGCACGATAGACATTATCGACTCCAAAGAGAACTTTGGTATATTCATGGGCTTTCCACTGATATTCTCCAGAGAAGTTCAAATCAATATCGGGAACTTTATCGGCATTAAATCCTAAGAAGGTAGCGAAAGGCATGTCTTGTCCTTCTTTGCTTAGTTTTCCTCCACATTTGGGACAAATTTTATCGGGAAGATCATAGCCTGAGGAATACTCTTTTCCATAGGGCTCTCCTTCTTCATTTTCAAATTCCGAATATTTACAATTTTCATTCCGACATAAGTAATGAGCTGGCAATGGATTTACTTCGGTAATTCCCATCATCGTTGCTACGAAGCTGGAACCAACGGAACCACGGGATCCAACGATATAACCATCATCGTTCGAATGTTTTACTAATTTTTGAGCGATTAAGTAGATAACGTCAAAGCCTCCACCAATGACACCACCTAATTTTTTCGGGAGTGTTTTCTCGATTTCTTCTTCACTCATTTCTTTGTTTGTTCGTCTTAAACTTTCCCGAATTTTATCTTTGACAGCATCAAAGCCTTGCAATAAAGTCTTATGAAGTCGTTTAAAGATTTCATCTTCGTATTGTTCCTCTTTCAGATTTTCCTCTTTGGCTTCTTCTTTAATAGCATCAAAAATACCATCTCCATAAAGCTCTTTGCTAATTCGCTCTTCAATATTATGAGGAAGGGGATCTCCATACCAGCTGGAAGCTTTTCCAAAGACTAATTCGGTTACGGTTTCCACACTGTGATCAATTTTAGGTGAAAAAGGAATTCCTCCAGTTTCAATAATGACTTCAATAATATCTACCATATCCAATATTTTATGGGGGTTTTCGATAACGATTCTTCTTCTTGTTTCTTCATCCAAGAAAGAGAAATCTTCTAACATCTCGGTTGTTGTTCGAAAGTGATTCGATGGAATTTCCGTAATACCATTCCGGGCGAGAGGATGTCTTCCTCCTCCAGGTACTTTTTGATTGACAATAATTTCACGATATATTTTATCTTCTCTTGTTAAGTGATGAACATCTCCTGTGGCGACGATAAATTTTCCCGCTTCTTCGGTGGTTCGGATAATCTTTTCCAAGTGAGCAAGAAGTTCTTTTTCATTTCCAAAGTCTCCACTTTGAATTAAGTGATCGTAACATTCTGGTGGTTGTACCTCAATATAGTCATAGAAACGAATTAAGTTGGATAATTCTTCTTCACTCTTACTTTTGGCTTGTTGAAAGATTTCACTTTCATAACAACCACTTCCGACTAAGAGTCCTTCACGATGTTTATTCAAGACACTTCTTGGGATTCTTGGGGTTTTATATAGGTAATTGGTATTGGCATAACTAATAATTTTAAAGAGATTTTTTAATCCCTTCTTATTTAGGGTTAAAAGATTAATATGATGCGTATTACCATATTTATACATTTCATCGGTTGAAACCATTTGACTTAAATCTGTCATCGTTTCAATATTACGAGAGTCTAGTTTTTCAAGCATTTTATAAAGAACTAAGGCCGTTCCTTCGGCATCATAATCTCCACGGTGGTGAGCAGATTCATCCCAAGGTACATTATAACGTTTTACTAAAGCGGATAAGCCATGTCTAGCATAGTTATTATCTAAGGTCCTTGAAAGTTCTAGGGTATCAATCACGGGATTTTTAAATTCACCGAGCCCATATTTTTGATAAGCCATCTCTAAGAAAGAAACATCAAATTTGGCGTTGTGTGCAACCATGGGTAAATCACCAAACCAAGCAATGAATCTTTTAATGGCGTTTTCTTCGTTGTCTTTCCCTTCTAGCATTTGATCGGTAATATTGGTAACATCAACGATTTTTTGAGGAAGAGGTCTTCCTGGATTAATCAATTCATCATATTTTTCTAATATTTCACCATGACACATTTTAACAGCACCAATTTCAATAATGGAGTCAGCACCTCCAGCATTAAAGCCTGTTGTTTCAAAGTCAAAGACAACATAGGTTTCATCTAATAGTTTATGATCATTGGGACGAATGATAATATCCACTTCATCATCTACCATGGTTAGTTCGGTTCCATAAATGACCTTAAAAGGTTCCTCCTCTTCTTTTAAGCCTTTATTATAATCTCTTACAAAATTATAGACATGAGGAAATGCTTGCGCACCATTGTGATCGGTAATAGCAATTCCTTTATGCCCCCATTTTATCGCTTGTTTTACCAATGTGACTTCATCAACCACTCCATCCATTTGACTCATTTTGGTATGGGTATGAAGTTCCACTCGCTTTTCTTCTTCCAGATCTTTTCTTTCTTCTTTGGCTTTTTCTAAGGGCATAATATCTCGGGCATTTAGAACTAATTCTTTGGCAAAAGCATCATTTTTGATATAACCTCGTATACGGAAATTTTTTCCTACCTTTAGTTCTTTACAAAGTCTATTATATTCCTCATTATCTTTGACGAATACTTTGCAATAAATACTATCGGTTTCATCCGTAACTTTTAAAGTGATAATTTTAAAGTCACTTTTGCTAGATTCAAAGTAGTCTACCCCAAAAACATAAGCATCTACGACGACATTATTATCTTCGCCAGCAATCATACTCATTTTTATTGGTGCTTCTTTAAAACTTCTTCCTAAAACACAGCCTTCTTCGGTTGATTTCGGTGCCCTTGTATATTTAGGTTTTTCTTCTTTTTTTGGTTCTTGTTTCATCGGAATTTCAATAACTGCATTCTGTAATTCTTGATTAATTTCACTTAAAATAGAGTTATCTTCTTTTAAAACAACTGGAATATATTCGTGATATCCCAAAAGCTGATAAAATTCATTGACTTCTTTGGCAATTTCTAATAGTTTTTCTTCTTCTTTTTTATTGGTGGCTTGTAGTTTTAATTCGTCCTCTTCTAAAACAAGGGCATCTTGATAAATTTCTTTGATGGTAATTTTTTCTTGTTCTTTTAAACGTTCTAAGAGATAAGGAAAATAATTTAATAGAAGTGATGGATTTTCTTTTCTTACTTGATAATGAAAGGTTACTTGAGATGATAGATAATGCTTCTTTTCCTCGATTTCTTCTAAAGCTTCGATTGGTAAGTATTCTTCTAGTTGTATCATAATATCAAAGGCTAGGGTTCTGCTATTTATGATCACTTTTTCTAGTTTTGCCTCTTTGAAATAGGAAGAATTTTCTAGAGATAATTGTAGTTTGTCGATTAATTTTTTTATTTTTTCTTCCATAATACTAACCTCCATCTTGTTTAAATAATTTCTAGTTCATTAATTTTTAAAATATTTCTTTGATGTCGAATGCAAAAACGAATAAATTGATACAGATCAAAATTTTTCAATTCCCTTTCATAGTTATAGGCCTCTAAATCAAAAGGTAAATTATCACGAATCATACAGGTTTTCATTTCTTCTTTGGTATAGCCGACATACATTAACCAGTAAGGATAAATTTGTTTTTTTAAAAAGGATAGAGAATGATCGCCTTTTAAGTAACAACTTTTCTTTAAGATTCTCGTCGCTAATTCATTGTCAATGGCTAATTCAATAATGGCTTGAACAATTTCTTGGTATTCCTTATATTCTGGCTGACTTTTTTCTAATTTTTTTGCTAGAATAATATGAATTAAATTTAATAGAGCCATTTTATAGTCTTGTTCATCTTTTCTTCTACCCCAAAGAATAAAATATTCGGCACCTGTTTTGATTTCGATAATATCTAATTTTGGATGTAGTAATAATATATGACAAGGATTTAATTCCAAACGGATAATTTGTTTTAGTTCTTTTTCCATATTTTTCTTTTCTTCTTCATAACATTTTAAAAAATGGTTCTTATAATCTTCGGTTTCTTGTTTTAATTCTTGATATAATTCGGAGTTTCGAACAATATCAAAGATGGTATCATCGTTTGGAATATAGTTCTTTGGTTCTTTTAAAATGACCCCTTTTTCTTTGGTTAAGGCATTATAACTATGTTTATAATTTTTCCACAGTTTTTGTTTATAATTTTGGACATCTTTGGATATAGATGCTCGAAAAAGGAGCTCCCAAATAAGTATATAATCGTTTATTTCCCACTTCAATTGCATTTCCTTTTTCCCCCAAACTATCATTATTAGTTCTAATATATCACACTTTCCTTTTCTTCGACACGAAAAAAGAACATTTTTTATCATTTCCTTGTTCTATTTTTATTTTAAACTTTTTTGAAAGAAATTTCCATTTTTTCATGAAAAAACTAGTTTTTCACTAGTTTATTAATAATGCATAACAAAATAGTAAACGCCAAAGCCCACAGCTACTATAATAGCAATGGAAAGAATTAATTTTAAAATCGTTAAGATGACTGGTGTTTTTTGGACTTCCGTTTCTTCTAGATCAAAGTCTTCTTCAGAAAGATCTAAAGATTTGGTATAAAAAGATTTATCAATTTCTTTGGCAATGGTGTTTTCTATTTCTTTTGGCTCTTCTTTCTTCTCTATTTTTTCTATTTTTGCCGTGATAGGTTGCACCACTTCTTCTAGGTTACTTGTGGCCATGAGATCACTTAAAAGGCTTTTCTCTTGTGCTTGATCAATCTTTTCTCGTACTTCTTTTGAGGTAATTGTATGAATTAATTCTTCTAATTCTTTTTCGTTTTCTACGGGTTTGATCGTTTTTTTTACTTCTTGTTTAAAGCGCTCTAAATCCTCTCTGCTGCTTTCTAAAATATTATACTTTTCGTTATGTAATTTTCTCTTTCTTTCTAGTTCATCTTTTTCTCTTAATTCTCTCGCTTCTTTTAAGACTTCGTTTAAGTCATAATTTTTCTTTTCTTCGGTTGCATAAAGATAATTAAACTCTTCTAAATCTTTTTTTACTTTTGGTTTTTCTTCTAAAAAGTCATATTCTCTTACTTGATGATATCCTTCACGCGTATGATAATTTTTTTTGGCTTCTTCTAAATCAATGGCTTCGATTTTAGAAACGTCGGTAAAGGTTGTATATTTTTCTGTTTTGCCAAGATCTTGGTAGAGTTCCTGGTTGCGAGAAGTTCTCGTTTTCGTTCCTTTATTGATAGAGCCTTCTTCATACCTTTGCATTCTGCTTGCCACACTATCACCTACTTTACTATGATTTTATCATACCATAATCAAGTCAAAATGAAAAGTAGCGAATGCTACTTCTTGTTCTATTTGTCTGTTTTTGGCGATTGTCTCATGGTTTCACTAAGCGTAGTGCCAATGGTAGCGAGGTTTTGAAGTTCGCTTGGAATAATGATCTTAGTAGATCTTCCTTCGGACACTTTTACTAAAGCTTCATAGCTTTTATATTTTAAGACCGCATCATCCATGTTCGCTTCTTTTAGGTATTGTAAACCTTTCGCGGTGGCTTCTTGCACTTTCATGATTGCTTGAGCCTGTCCATCTGCTTCCCTAATTTGCGCTTCTCTTTTGGCATCTGCACGTAAAATGGCACTTTCTTTTTCTCCTTCGGCAATTAAGATGGCTGCTTTCTTTTCCCCTTCGGCTTTTAGAATCGATTCTCTTCTTTCTCGCTCCGCTCTCATTTGCTTTTCCATCGCTTCTTGAATGTCTCGAGGTGGTAAAATGTTTTTGACTTCTACTCGATTGACTTTGATTCCCCAGGCATCGGTCGCCTCATCTAAAATGGCTCTCATTTTTGTATTAATGATATCTCTTGAGGTTAGAGTTTCATCTAGTTCTAGGTCTCCAATGATATTACGCAAGGTCGTAGCGGTTAAGTTTTCAATAGCACTGATGGGATTTTCAACGCCATAAGTATATAATTTTGGATCGGTGATTTGAAAATAAACTACCGTGTCAATTTGCATGGTGACATTGTCTTTCGTAATCACTGGTTGCGGTGCAAAGTCTTTGACAATTTCTTTTAAGGATACTACACTTGCAACGCGTTCTATGATAGGAATGACATAGTGCGGTCCTGTTTCGATGGTTCGATCGTAAGATCCAAGTCGCTCAATCACCATCGCTTTCGCCTGAGAGACAATTTTTACTCCGGCAACGGCTAACAAAACAATCAGAATAATAATAACCCATATCCACATATTAATTTTCCTCCTTCTTTTCTACCAATACTTTTACACCCGTTATCTTTTTCACAATGACTAAGGTATCTTCGGGAAGAGGTTCCTTACTGATGGCACTCCATCTTTTTCCGGCCACTTTCACTTCCCCAACTTCATTTGGGTTTATGGCTTCCGTCACTCGCCCTGTTTTTCCAATAATCGAGTCTAAATTGGTAGGTATTTTGGGCTTCTTCTTCATCTTTTTTACGAGTGGTTTGGTTAAAAGAAAGCAAAGGCCACTTACCACAACAAAGACAATAAATTCTAGAAGAATGTTATCGCTAAAGCAAGATAGAATGGCAGATATTAAAGCTCCTATCGCAAACCAGATCGTTACTAAATTAATGGTTAGTAGTTCTATTACTACTAAAATAACAAAAAAGATCATCCAAAATACGGTCATATTCCTTCACCTAAGTCAATTATATGTTACAAAAGGAAAAGATACAATAGATTAGACTTCTATTTTTTGATAAAATTCGCTATAATGGTGTTAGGAGGAGATATCATTCATGAAAGTAAAAGTAAATCAAGATGCTTGCATCGGATGTGGCGCTTGTGCAGCGATTTGTTCTGAAGTATTTGAATTAAATGACGAAGGACTTAGTGAAGCTAAGACAGAGGATGTCAAAGAAGAAAATAAAGATGAAGTTCGGGATGCTGCAGATTCTTGCCCTACTGGTGCTATTTTAGTAGAAGAATAAAGCATGAAAAAAACAATAGAATTAACTGCTATTGTTTTTTTATTTCTTTTAAAAAGCGGGATAAAACGGTAATCCAAAAGGGAATCGTAAAAAGAATAGAAAGAATATTTTGAGAAGGTTCTTTCCAAAGTATTAGTTCAAAGGAGAAAAGGAATGCTAGAGAAATGATATAGGGAAAGTATTTTTCTATGGTAGTGTAAAAGGAAAAGCGGCGAAGAAATGGCATGGTTACAAGATAGAGACCTACAAAAGTGAAGATCGAAGCAAAGAATTTGAACTCTATCTCTTCTATACTTAATATAGCATTTATTCCTACCCAAAGGAAAAAAATTCCTATTATTAATGTTATGATATCTCTATTTGGTTTCATACTTTGGCCTCTTGGAACTTAAGGCATAAACTTTCGCTACTTCCTTCGGCGTTAAAGAACGATATTCCCCACTCTTTAAGCCTTTTAAATCAAAGAAAGCGACACGTTCTCTTTTTAATTTCAATACTTGATATCCAACACTTTCAAACATTTTTTTCACTTGATGATTTTTTCCTTCATGAATGGTTATTTCTACCATCGAAGTATTTGTTTTTGGATCCGTTTTTCTTAGTTTAATATGTTCTGCTTTTACTTTTTGACCTTCTAATATAACGCCTTGTTTTAATGTTTTTATGGCATCTCCTTTGACTAGGCCTTTGATTTTAGCCATATAAACTTTTTCTATTTTATTGGAAGGATGCATTAAAATATTTGTAAATTCTCCATCATTCGTTAATAATAGGACTCCTGTTGTATCATAATCTAAGCGTCCAACAGGATAAATTCGTTCCTGGCAAGGAATTAAATCAACAACGGTTTTCCTACTCTTTTCATCGGAAACACTTGTGATGATTCCTCTCGGTTTATTTAATAAGAAATAGACTTTTTTCTCATTTGTAATGGGCATTCCATTTACTTCAATTCGATCTTTTTCGTCTACTTTATAGCCTAATTCTTGGATCAAATTCCCATTTACTTTTACTTTTCCTTCTTTGATTAACTCTTCTGCTTTTCTTCGGGAAGTGATTCCAGCTTCCGCAATAGCTTTCTGTAAGCGCTTCATTTTCTTCTCTCCTTACTCGTCCTTTTCTTCTTATAGAATATAACACAAAATCGGTCACTTGACAATTATGGAGGAAAAGAAAGGAAAACTAAAAATTTACGACAAAAGGATTTATGGCTGTCCCATCTCCGCTTGTGATTTGGATATTAGGGGATAGGTTAATGACAGGACGTACGTTGTAGGAATTTGCCAAATAATCCCAAACGCCCAGGTATCCTAAAGAGTCCACATGAAATGCATGAACCCTAGTATCAGAAGGAGAAAATATAGACGCTGACATCGTCCAATAGTTTTCTCCAGTGTATAGATAATAACTTGTATTGGCAACATTATATACTCCCCCGGCCATTGATACTTCATCTGCCGTAATTAGTCCAATCGGGTAATCTAGCGATCCATTTCCCCTACTACTATCAACCGTAAACCGATCAAGTGCTTGACTACATTTTAATGAAGGCGTTTTTTGAGTATATATTCGGTTATATGAGCTAAACAAGCTGCTAGGTGATAATAAATATCCTGATCCACTATGTAAACTCCGGTCATTACAAAATACTTCATCGCTTAAATAATCTGCATAGCTTCTTCCTTCTCCATCCGCTCGATTTAAAAGATTCTCTTCATACCATGAATCTATCTTTGTTTTAATCGTTGAATCAGTGGTATTTTGTAAGGTCCCTTCATAACTATTCGAGCTATAAGAGATTGGTTTTACTCTCATAGTATCATCATCTCTGTATTCTTCTATTTTTATCATCACATTGCAAGTCCCATTTGAAGTGGTTCTCAAGCAAGTATAAGAATAATTATTTATTATCTCTTCATGATCTTCTAACCAATTCCCTTGAAAGGTACTTCCTGTGATAGAAAATGTTTTACTTTCTTCATCAAAAGTATACCCTGTTCCAAAGTAATAATTTAAATTCGGAATAAATTGAGAATAGTTATTAATTTCATTTTCTGTTTCGTGCAAGCTAAAATCTTCATGGTACATATATCCGACATAAGTTGGATCCAACGATTTTTCATTAAAAGCACTTGTTCCAATCGAGGTATTACTTCCTGTGTCACT
>CALVJC010000066.1 GCA_944331945.1 uncultured Bacilli bacterium | reverse complement strand
CCTAAAACATCTCGAACATCATTTTTGATTTTAGCATAATCAATTCGTTTGCTACCAACTTCAACATTACTTTCAATAACTTTTTTTGCCATAGTTTTAATTTCTTCTACAATATCAAGATGTTCTTTCACATAGATAAAACCTCTTGTTAATACTTCTGGTCCTGCTAGAATTTGTTTCGTTTCGCGATCAAGAGTACAACTGATAATAATAATTCCATTTTCTCCTAACATTTCTCGATCTTTTAACACCAAGTCTCCAATATCCCCAGAACTTTTTCCATCGATTAAGATTTCATCGGTATCAATATGTTCTTTTGTATCCACCAAAACTCCATTTTCAAAAGTAACGACATCCCCATTTTGCTTTAATAAAATATTTTCTTTGGGAACCCCAAGACTCTCAGCAATTTCCGCATTCGCGAATTGATGACGATATTCTCCTTTTACCGGAAAATAGTATTTTGGTTGCATAATATTGATCATTAATTTTAGATCTTCACTAGAGGCATGATGTAAAAGATGCTTCTTACTTGATAAGCTAACGGCATTCACTCCTTGCATTGCAATCTCATCCATGACATAAGCAAGACGTTTTTCAATTCCTTCATAAGCAGGTTCGGTAATGAAAATCGTATCGGTTTTCTTTAATTTAATATACTTATCATAACCTTTTAAGATCCGCTCCAAATTCGCAAAAGGACGTTCTTTTTCATCCGAGATTAAAACAACAACATCTTTATCTTCTAAATTATTCAAATCCCCAATCACTCTACGATCTAAGGTCAGGTAACGATTATTTAAAGCATAATGAATAATCGTTTGTAAACTTTTTCCCATAATAACAATTTTACGATGTGTCTTCGATACTTCATTAAAAATTTCTTGAATTCGATAAAAATGAGAAGGAAATACCGTAGCAATAATACGATGTTCATTTTTCAATAAGACCGTACGAATAAAATCTTCTACTCGATTGTTTGGAGCGGTATAACCACTTCTTTCCGCATAAAGAGATTCACACATTAAACATAAAACTCCTTGTTTTCCTATATAAGAAAGACGTCCAATATCGGTTTTGTAAATTCCAGTCATCGCATGATCAAAGGTAAAATCCCCTGTATAAACGATCGATCCATCCTTTGTATTTAAAACATAACAAATGGCATCTGGAATGGAATGAGTCATCCCAATTGTAAATAAAGTTTCGGTCCCAAAGTCCAATTTGCAATGAGGTTTGATTTCTTGAAATTGTACTAATTTTATTTCTTCCTCTGTCATATCCATGCGCAAAAGCTCTAAAGTCAATTTTGTACCATAAACCTTAACATTCTTTAAACTTTTAACCATATCTGGAATGGCACCCATATTACTTTCATGTCCATGACTCAAAAAAATTCCTTGAATTCTCTTTTGATTTTTAATTAAATAATCAAAATTTGGAATAATATAATCAATTCCTAAATTCCGTTCATTATCGTATTTTAAACCCGCATCAAAAACATAAATCTTTTTATCTACTTCGACAACATACATATTTTTGCCGTTTTCATTTAATCCTCCAAGACTAAATATTTTAATTTTGCTCATATAAACTCCTTTCTTTTTACGTGATAACAAACGAGTATCATTATAACTCATTTTTCCTGTTTTGACAAGATTCTACACTTTTTAAGCTCTCCTTGTTCAATCTTTAATTCTTTCTTTAAAACTTTTGCTCTTTCTTGATTCAAAAGTAATTTTGGTTGCACGTCAAGAAAAGGACTCATCTCTTGTAGAGTCTGATATTCAAGAAAGTTTGCAAAATACAACTCCTCAGAAAGTGCATAATTCATCATTTGAATCGAAACGGGTAAAAAGCGAGCTACTTGTTCTCCATCTTCTTCCTCATAAGCTTTTTCAAGTTGGTTCACAAAATGAGTCAACGTTTGAACAGAAAAATTGGCATGTTCAGCAAATTGCGTCACTTGTTCAAAAGCATAAGGATCCTGAACATAAGTAAGACGACTTCGAAGAAGTTCTAAGACAAACTGCTCCCGCAACTGATAACTAGACTCCTCTAGTTCAATTAAATTACGAAAAACAAAATGATATATTTTAATAAACTTTAAATCCATTATATTCACCGCTTTGCCAAAGCTAACTTCTCTAGGGCACTTTTCGCTGCTACTTGCTCTGCTTCTTTTTTACTACTACCTTTTCCTCGTCCATAAATAATGCCATCAATTTTTACTTCCATCGTAAATGTTTTATCATGAGGTGGTCCTTCTTCTGCCACTAATTCATAATAAAGACTTTTTTGATCAGTCTGAACCGCTTCTTGCAAAGCAGACTTATAGTCCTCAAAAAAAGTAATATCTGGATTCTTAATATACGGAACAATAATATTTAAAACAACTCTCCTTGCCGTAGCATAACCCAAATCCACATAAATAGCACCTACTAACGCTTCAAAAATATCAGCGACAATCGCTTTTTTATATTTACCACCGGCCATCGCTTCCCCATGACCTACTTTAATATATTTTTGCAAACCTAATTCTAAAGAATATTCATAAAGAGCATTCTCACAAACATAACTAGCTCGAACTTTGGTCATTTCTCCTTCGTTTTCTTGCTCGTTATTATAAAGATAATCTGCCACGACTAAATCAACCACAGCATCTCCTAAAAATTCTAACCTTTCATAATCTTTCTTTGCGCGATGTTCATTCGCATAAGAAGAATGGGAAAAAGCAATATTATAAAGGGTAAGATTTTTTGGTTCAATATTTAATTTTTGAAATAATTCTTCCATAAACGTTTTCCTTTCTTCTCCATTATACTATTTTCCTCTTTCCTTTGCAAAGAAATCACCAAGCATTTAAACATTGAAGCATTTAAGCATTTAAGCTTTCAAGCAGTCTATATTCCATCAACACTAGTGTCATAAATCCATTGTTTTATTTCTGTCATATCATTCGTTTCATAATAATGAATCAATTTTTCTAAATATTCACCAATCTTTTCTACTGGAACTGCTAAAACACCTTGTCCATTTTTAATCATCTCTTTATTGGCCACCAAATTAGCTACTCGTTTATTCCCATCCAAAAACATTTGACTTCTTTGAATCCAACAAAAAATACTGATGCATCGTTCTAGCTCTTGAGGAATTGCTAGCAATTCTTTTAATTCTTCTTCATAATTACATTCACTTGGAAGCTTTGGTCGCCAAGAAGTTCCTGTAATTCCTACTCCCTTTTCTCGAAAATCCCCTAAGGGATAAACATTTTGCCCTTTGCAAATTTCAAAATGAATTTTTTTATATATTCGAGCGTTAAATCTTCTTCTACCGTATCCAAAACAAACTGCCAAGCATCTTTTAACCCTTTTAGCTTTAACATGTCATCCACAGATATCTTCCCTGTATTTACATTATTCATAAAAGCATATGTATCCGCAAAAGTAACAGCAATTCCTTCCAAATTAGCGCTTTTATAAATATTATCGGCCAATTTTCTCTTTGCAAAAAAGAGATTATCTTCTACTGTCATATGATATTTATTTTCCATTTTCATAACACCTCTTTTTGATCTCCATATATATTGTAACAAATCAAAGAGAAAATGTCTTTCTTTCTTTTCAAAAATTATTCTTTTCGTTTTAAAAGACAAAGACACTCAACATGATAAGTATTAGGGAATTCATCTACCATAATGACATCTTCTAAAAGATAAAACTCCCGCAAGTCTTCGATATCCCGGGCTAAGGTCATGGGATCACAAGAAACATAAATAAGATAAGCAGGCCTTCTTTTTTTAATATCCCGCCTTACATTTTTGGCAAGTCCTGCTCGAGGTGGATCAACAACAATCAAATCAGGAGTTGCTTTATTCCTTTGTAAAAAATGTCCTACATCAGAAGCAAAAAAAGATACATTAGAAATACGATTTTGTCCTTGATTCTCCTTAGCATCCAAAATTGCTTCTTTCGATAACTCTACTCCATATACTTTTTGAACATAAGGGGCTAGCAAAAGAGAAAGGGTTCCCGTTCCACAATACAAATCAAAAGCCACCGTACAGGATAAGGACTTCACCCAATCAAGGACTACTTGATATATTTTTCTTAAACCAAGATCATTCACTTGAAAAAAAGCATCTTTTGATACCAAAAAGGTTGTATCAAAAATCGTCGTTTTTAATTTTTTCTCTTTGGTGAGTGCTTGACCATTCAAAAAAAGAACGTGACAAAAAGGAAAAAAGAAGGAACGAATCTCTTCTACATCAGCTTTTCCTTTCAATACAAGCATCACTTGTCCATCTAAAATACGAATCATCGCTTCCTCTAAGCCTTTTCTTGTTTGAATATATTCTCGCAATTTCAAAATCGCTTCTTGCATTTCTTTCTTTAACAAAAGACATTGTGCAAAAGGAACTAGTTTTTGACTTTCTTCTTGATAAAAACCAAGCCGATCTTCTTCGATATGAAGCACAACTTTATTCCGATAGAAAAAGGGTTCGGTGGAAAGAATAGGAATTTCTTTTTCATAATCATATTTTGTATAGCGCTTTAAAATATTTTTTACTTTCTCTTGTTTAAAAAGAAGCTGTTCAGGATAGGAAAGGTGTAAAATTTGACAACCACCACATAATAAATAAAAAGGACAAATGCTTTTTTTCTTTTCTAAGTTCTCTCCAATCGCATATTGCCTTTTTTCATCCACAATCGCAAAAGAAATGATCTCCCCTTTTTTACAATAAGGAACAAAAACAACTTTTCCATTGCACTTCACAATTCCTCGTCCAAAATGATCATATCCCAATACTTCACCTTTCATCTTATCGTCCTTCTTTCTTAAATTTATTATAATGTTTTTCTTTCCTTTCGTCCATACTAAGTATGAGGTGATATCATGGAAACCATCGAAAAAATCAAAGAAGCGTTTGGAAATGCCTCTGATTTGATCGTGCGCGATTTTCATATTGGCGAATGCACCATCTACTTAGTTCAAAATGAAGTATTGTGCACTTCAAGCTTCATTAATGAATATATCCTAACAAGGTTAACCAAACTTCCTTTAACCAAACAGAACAAAGAAGAACTTTTATATAATGTACTTCCTGATAACTCCGTAAAAAAGTTAGATGATTTGGATCAAATGCTTGATTTTATCTGTAAAGGTTTTGCTCTTCTCATCTACGAAGAAGGAAAAGCCATTGCCATCGAAGCGAAAGCTTCTTTGGATCGAGGCATTGGAGAAGCAAGCAATGAAAGTACCATTCGCGGTAGCAAAGATTCCTTTAATGAAAACTTTAATACCAATTTAGGCTTAATAAGACGCCGTATTCGTTCCGAACACTGTTTTATGGAAACCTATTTTTTAGGAAAAGAATCAAGAGTTAAAACCGGCATCTTATATATGAATAATATTGTCTTAAAAGAACATGTCGACACCGTCAAAGAAAAACTAGAAAAAATTAATGTCGACGGAATCTTAGATAGTGGCTCTTTAAAAAAATACATCGAAGAAAAACACAATTTTCTTTTCCCTACCGTATTATCTACTGAAAGGCCAGATCGAGCGGCTCAAGCCCTATTAGAAGGAAAAATTGTTATCATCGCCGATAATTCTCCCTTCGCTCTCATTACGCCAAGCTTTTTTGTCGATTACCTTCACAGTCCAGACGATTATTATCAACGAGCATCAAATATTACGTTTCTAAGATTAATTCGTCTTTTTGCTTTTCTGATTGCAATCTTTATTCCTGGCTTATATATCGCTCTTACGACCCACAACCAAGACATGCTTCCCTTTGATTTACTCTTAAACTTTTCAGCACAAAGAACAAGTGTCCCTTTTTCGGCTTTAATCGAAGCCCTATTTATGAGTATTTCCTTTGAAATTCTAAGAGAAAGTGATATTCGAAAACCTGCTTCCATGGGAAGTGCCGTCTCCATTCTAGGAGGTCTTATTTTAGGAGATGCTGCCGTATCAGCAGGAATCATTTCTCCCATTATGATTATCGTCATCTCTATTTCTGCCATCTCAGGACTTGCCTTTACTTCTCAAGAAATGATCTCCACCCTCCGGTGGCTACGTTTTATTATGATGTTGTTAGCCTTCCTTTTTGGAATCTTTGGCATCTTTTGTGGACTAATCTTTTTACTTGCCAGTCTTACCACTACCACTACCTTAAACCTTCCTTACCTTGCCCCGATCACCCCACTTATCAAAGATGAATTAAAGGATTCCCTCATTAAAATGAAAAGCTCTAAAATCAGAAAAAGAAATCCATTATTAACCAAAAATAAAGTACGTGAAAGAGAGGCCCAAGAAAAATGAAACGACTCCTTCTTATTTTATTATTATTTCTTTTCTTAGGAGGTTGTACCGATTATAATGAAGTCAACAATCTAACCATCGTTGATATGATCGGCATCGAAAAACAAGAAGACACTTATCACTTGTATCTTAGTGTTGTAACAGGAGAAAAAGAAGAAAATCAAACAGAAAACAAACATACCGTCTACCATGTCACTGGTAAAAGCTTAGGAGAAGCCTTTCAAGAAGGAGAAACCATCAATAACAAAAGAACTTACTACAACCACCTAGCGATGGTTTTCATTCATTCTTCTTTATTAGAGAATCGAGAAGAATATCAAGAACTTTTCTCTTTCCTAAAAAAGAAACTAGAACAAGGAGATTATCTATTACTAGAAGGGACTTCTCCTCTGGCCTCCTTTTTCGAACTTTATCCCAATCACGAAGATCTCGAAAACTTTATTTTAAAAGAAAAAGAAACCAAAGGAACCACAACTCTTCTCACCTTTGATGAAGTAAATGCCAATGATTTTGATCAAGAATATGACGCTTACCTTCCTAGCATTCAGTTAGAAGAAAATACTCTAAAAACCAATGGTATCACTCTTCTAGGAAGTAATATGCACTATGATGATACATCGAGTCGTATCAGTTATCTGTTGAGTAATAAAATAAAGGAATATAGCTTTCTGATCCCCATTGAAGAAAAGTATTACCAAATCAAACTTTCAGACTTACATGTCAATTTAGATTACCAGGAGAATACCTTTAAGA
Source organism: uncultured Bacilli bacterium (assembly GCA_944331945.1). Lineage (GTDB taxonomy): Bacteria > Bacillota_I > Bacilli_A > RF39 > UBA660 > Onthousia. The sequence continues at coordinate 7,512 of CALVJC010000066.1, read as the reverse complement.
TTACCATCAAAGGCCAACTGGAAAGTGAAGAACTTCCAAAAGAAAAAAGAAAAGAAGTCCAAGAGGAAACAGAAAAAAATTTAACCAAAGAAATAAAACAGTTTATCGAGATGGAACAAGAACAAAATATCAGCACTACTCCCTTAAAGAATCTTTTATATTTTAAAACAAAGAAAACAGAAGCTTATCAAAAAAGCAAAACAAATATCACTCTTTCTTTTGCTTGGAAAGGAGACTTATCATGAAGGAACACAAAATTAGAAAAATAGGACTCTTTCCTCTTCTTTGCTATACTTTTTTCTTAAGTCACTTTTTCTTCCTTTTTTATGGTCGTAATATTATCTTAATCAGTCAAAATGATACCATTTTATCTTGTCTTGTTGGTATGATCTTTAATCTTCTTCTCTTCTCTCTTCTTCTAAAAATAAGAAAAAAAGAAATCACAATTCCTTCTAAAATGAAAAAAGGTATCGCACTTTTCTTAAGCATTCTTCTTCTTTTTCTTCTGATTATTATTTTAAAAGATGCTGTTTATTTTGTAAAAATGCACTATCTACCAGAAGGCCATTTTTTCTCTCTTTTTCTTCTGTTTCTAATCCTTACACTTATTATATCAAACCGCAACATTTCAAGTGTTACTTCCCTTGCTTTCCTCTTATTTTTTCTTTTTGTTCCATTATTTTTAAGTAGCTTTATTGGCAGTTTTCCTTTGTTTAATCTAAGTTACTTAAAACCTCTTATCACCACCAATTTCAAAACCATTTTAGAAGGAGCCCTTCTGTTTTCTTTTTATACTATGACTCCTCTTCTTTTATTGCTTTTTGTTCCCTATCACACCATTGTTCAAAAAGAAAAACAAAATAAATATCTTTACTTTGCTTTAATTCTTAGTAATTTATGTACTCTCCTTGGTTATTTCATGATCTTATTTGGAACTTCTTTTACTTATGGTGCGACTTATGAATTTCCCTTCATGATCTTAGTCCGTAAAGTCTCTGGTTTTTTAAACTTTAATCGTTTCTATTATTTATTCTCTCCCTATCTTTTATTTGATTGTATTATTTTCTTAGGAGGAATTGTTACCACTTTAAAGAGTCAATTACTCCTCCTCTTTCCAAAAAGAAAAAGATAAGATGGATAAAAAAATCTTATAATAGAATGATAATCATGTTGAAAGAAAGTATTCTTCCAATTGATAATAGATGGAAGAACCGACAAAATATAATTGAAAGTATTAATTCTATCATTATTTTTGGATCTCTGAGCAAATGAAAAGGAAAAGACAAGATTATCTTTTCCCCTCCAATAAAACCCCTGACAACTGGTTTTAAAATAGTAACGTAATAAAAAGAATAAGAATTCCTAAAATAATCCCTCCTAAACTTGCTTTTTTATTCTTGGTTTCTCTTACTCTAGGAACTAATTCAAACAAAACAATATAACTTAACATTCCTAAAGTTAAAGACAATAAACTACCCATTACCACTTCATTCACTTCATAAATATGTAACAGATAAGGAATGAATCCTCCAATAAAACTAGAAAGACACAACAACACCATCAACCAAACAAATTTTTTTGGCTTTTCCCCACTTTGATAAAAAGTACTACTGATAATCATTCCTAATGGAATATTATGAAAACCAACACCTAGACTCATAACAATGCCAAGCGATACATCACTACTAGCAGCAAGAAAAATAGCCATTCCTTCTAAAATATTATGAATGATTAATGCAACCGTCGTTAAAATTCCAATATGAGATAAATTCTGTTTTTCTTCTTTTTTCGTCATTTTATGATCATGATGATCTGGTATAAAAGAATCTAAACCTTTTAAGAGCAAAATTCCAACGAAAACAAAGATAATAAAATAAGCAATATACTGAATTCCTAATAACTCCATCACTTCTGGTAGTAAATCAAAGAAAATAAGCATCGTAATAAGGGAAAGAGCAAAAGCAAAAATAAAATCTAATACCTTTCCTTTTTTCTTGAAAAAGAAAGCGAATACTCCTCCAATGACTAAGAAGAGTCCTAATAAAAAAGTAATAAATAAAGCAATATTTCTAGTATCCATCATAACCTCCTACAAGGTAACTACAAGTAAAACAATAAGTGCAAGCAAGATACGATAAATCATAAACACTTTAAAATCATGTTTTTTCAAATAATGTAGTAAAAATTTAATACAAAGAAGTCCCGTAATAAAGGAAGATAAAATACCAATGACAAAAGTAACTGGTTGAGCCGCAATTAAAGCAAAAGCTTCTCCTTTTAGTAATTGTAAAACACAAGCGCCTAAAATGACAGGAGCCGATAGATAAAAGGAAAATTTCGCTGCAGATTCCCGATTAATCTTCAACCCCCTAGCGGCAGTAATGGTCGTTCCACTACGACTAAATCCCGGAATTAAAGCAAAGATCTGAGAACATCCAATCAAAAAAGCGTCTTTAAAGGATAAATCCTTCACATCCTTTTCCTGCTTACTTTTCTTATCAACAATATAAATAACAACTCCCATAAAAATCAAAGCCAAAGCAATCAAAACATAATTCGTGCGAATGGCATCTTCAATCACTTCTTCAAACAAAACCCCAACAATAGCCGCTGGAATCGTCGCCAAAACAATCTGCCAAAATAATTTACCATTTTTGGTTTTAACTCCTTTAGTAAGTCCTTCAGTAATCATTTTCCAAAAATCCGAAAAGAAAAAAACAAAAATAGCAAATAAAGTTCCCAAATGTAAAGCCAAATCAAACGTCAAAGCCGCCGTTTGACTCATACCACTACCAAGTCCAAAAACATCTCGAAAAATAATTAAATGGGCACTCGAAGAAATCGGTAAAAATTCTGCAATTCCTTGAATAATACCCAATAATATTGTAGATAAAATTCCCATTTTTTAAAAATCCTCCCATCTTCTATTTAAAATTATAGCAAAAGAAAGAAAAAAAAGAAAGAAGTGTTTTATTTCTCAAACACTTCCATCAGAATAGGAACAACATGCTTTTTCCGAGAAACACAATTTTCAATATAGTCCCCTTCCTTCATTTCTTTTCCATAAGCCAAATCAAAGGTATCTTTGGCTTTTTGATTAAATAAGACATAAGAACCATTTTTTATAATGTCTGTAATGTATAAAGCTACTACACTATATTGATTCGCTTCCGCAACTTCATCAAGCGTTTCAATATAACGATCCATATCTTTTTCAATTTCCTCAAAATTCATGGTAAAGAACTGTCCAATTCCCATTTTTTTATCGTTAACAGTATATACTTTAAAGTCATTATATAGAACATCTTCATACCCCATACCTTGTAAAGAGGTTCCTGCTTTTAACAATTCTAAGCCATATTTTTTATAATCAACTTCGGCAATCGAAGCTAAGGCATGAACCGCTTCCACATCTAATTTTGTCGCCGTAGGTGATTTCAAAATCAAAGTATCCGATAGAATTCCAGATAATAGCATTCCCGCAATTTCTTTAGGAATCTCTATATTTTTTTCTTTATATAAGGTATAAACAATCGTGCAAGTAGAACCAACTGCCATATTCCGAAAGTTAATTGGGGTATTTGTAGTAATACTACCTAGATTATGATGATCAAAAATTTCCTGAATAGAAGCTTCTTCTAATCCTTCCACACTTTGCGCTTTTTCATTGTGATCAACCAAAATAACTTTCTTAGGATTGCGAGAATCCAAATCAGTAATACGAAGTAATCCCAAACATTTTCGATCCTTGGCCCGTACCACAGGATAATTGGTATGACGAAGTTTCCGATTAATATCTAAAATATCATCCACATAATCAATCTCATCAAAGCACACCGCATCCTTTGTTGTTCGAGTCATTGTTTCAATGTAATTCGTAAGACCAATCAAACGAGCAATGTGATAAGTATCATAAGAACTCCGAATGACATTGACTTTATTTTTACGAGCAAGTTCTAAATGCTCTTTTTTGATCTCCCCATTTCCAGAAATAATAAGCAATAATACTTTTGACTTTACCGCATATTCAATCACACTATGGCGGTCCCCAACAATCAAAACATCTTTACGCGTCAAAGGAACACTATTGATAAAGGTTGTACTTCGATAAGAAGCCGCTAAAATATTACCATCTAAATCTTCATCCACCCGATTGATCTCTTCTCCTTTTAAAACTGATAAAAGATTGTTATAGGATGCTCTTAAATGCTCCATATCATCACGAATAAAATGATGCGCTAAATCTTTAATGGTAACAATACCAACAAACTTCTCTTTTTCATCAACAATAGGAACACCTGTTAATCCTTGATTTAACATATAAACATAACTATCATATACAGACCGTTTTCCACTTAAAAAGTAATGACGATGATAATCAACATCTTTTAATTGTAATTTTACATCATTTAAATAAGCAGGTTCTTTTACTTTAAAATAATTAAGGGCATATTTTGTTTCTTTATTGACTGATCCTAAAATACGCGCTTCCGCAGATACTCCTAAACTTTTCTTCAAATAAGCTAACCCAATCGCACTTGCCACAGAATCCGTATCTGGTTTTCTATGCCCAAAAACAAAAACTTTTTCCATCTTACTCCCTCATTTCTTTTCCGATTATAACACACTTTTTTCTATTTGACAAAAGAAAATGAATCTATGACAAAGACTCATCTTTCTTTTTCTTTAAACGATGTTTCCGAATATAATTAAGATGACGAAATCCATCTCGTACCGTTCTTAAATGAGAAGGCTTTCCTCTCCCATCTTTCCCTAAGGTAGTTGGTATCTCACTCATTTTTTTACCTTCTTTGGCAAATTTATAGATGATCTCCGTCGCGAACTCCATTCCTTCACTTTCTAAGATGGGTAAGTCTTTCTTTATGACTCCTCTTAAGCCACAATGAAAATCATAAATAGGGACATGATAAGCACGTCTACCAAGCCAAGATAGAAAAGGAACACCAAACCGATGTGAAAAACTCATAGCCCCCTTCTCAATTCCCCCTAAAAAGCGATTTCCATTGACCAAAGAATAACCTTCTTTTAATTTATCGTAATAAGGATTTAAATTACTAAAATCGTAACTGTCATCACAATCCCCATAAATAATATACTTTCCCCTAGCTTCCTTGAAACCTCGTCTTAAGGCATTGCCATACCCCTTTTTTGGTTCAAGAACAACACGCGCTCCTAACTCATAGGCAAACACAGAAGAACGATCCAAACTTCCATTATCAACAATTAAAACCTCCCCCGAAATATGATTCTTTTCTAAATATTTCTTCGCTTTCCGAATACATATTCCCACCGTATCTTCTTCATTCAAACAAGGCATCAAAATCGTTAACTCTACTTTTTTCATACGCTATTTCTTTCTAATCTTTCTTTTTCTTTCGATAAAATACTACCAAAATAGTTCCTAAAACCACAACAATAGCAATACCAATTCCAACATAAAGCATCGTTCTTGTCTCAGGATTCATAAAGCTATTCTCTTCTTCTATTTCTTCCCATCTAGCATATAACTCAAGCACTTCTGGCGCATCGCTTTCAATCATCGTAACTCTCGTTCCTTCTTCAAAGGTAGGAGAAGTGTACCAGCCTAAGAAACGATATCCTTCTCTTTGAATATCATTCAATAATATCGTAGCTTCTCCTTCATAATAAGTAAAAGGATTATTGTTTTCTGCACCAAAGGTATTATGATAAACCACTTCTTTTTTTACATCTTCTAAAAGTTCATATTTTATTGTCATTTCAATCTCAGGAGCAGAACCATAATAAAAATTAGCTTCTATTTTAACTTTCTTGCCATTTGGCAAAGGCTCTCCCATAAGCTCTTCATAAGATTTAATCGTATAGGTTACCGGAAGATTATCTTCAAAACTGCTATACTTTTCATATTCTGTATTGTTTGAATCTGTAATCGTCAAAGCAAACCAATAATAATAAGAGTTATCCGTTCCTATAATTAAGCGATCTCCAGGAAGAATCTCAAAACTACCAGTAGTTACATAACCACTTTCAAGAACAATTTCTTTTATATCATAATCTTGCGCTTCTACCTCTGGCATAAATAAGAAAAGAGAACAAAGACCAAACACTAAAACACTAATTTTACTTATTAATTTTCTCTTCATAGCTAGCCCTCCTCATTATGATTCTTTCTCTTACGATAAAGAATAACTAACACGGTTCCTAAAATTAAAACTACAGCAATACCAATTCCCACATAAAGTACAGTTCTTGTCTCAGGATTCCCAATGTTTTCTTTCTCTTCTTCGTTCTCTTCCCATCTTGCATATAACTCAAGCACCTCTGGTGCATCACTACTGATCATCGTAACTCGAGTATCTTCTTCAAAAGTAGGTGATGTATACCAACCAAGGAATCGATAACCATCTCTACTAATATCATTTAATAATATCGTTGTCTCTCCTTCATAATAAGTAAAAGGATTGTTATTTTCTGCCTCAAAGGTATTATGATAAACGACTTCTTTTGGAACATCATCTGTCACACCATAAGATAAAGTCACCTTAAAATAACCAGCACTAAAAGTAGAAAGAACAGCTGTAATTTTTTGAGTTTGATGAACCGGAATGTCAATATCATAAATATCCTCTAGGGAAGGAATCACAAAACTACTTTCATCCCTCAAATCGTCATAAGTAATAATTTCTTTCTCATCAAACATGACAATAACTTTATATAAAATTCTAGATACACCATCACTAGAGTCTGGATTTAAAATAACATCACCCTCATTTAATTCAAAGCTATTGTCAAAACCATACTGACTAATCAAATCACCAGTCGAATATTCTTGCGCTTTTACTTCGGGAATAAAAGCAAAAACAGATATCATGACAAAAACAAAACCAAAAATTATTTTTTTTCGCATGTTTCCAACCCTCCTAATCAAAACTTTTTTTCCTAGTCTTATAACCATATATTATCATATTATCCCTTCTTCTGTCTAAATTTTTTCTTAAAAATAGACCGAAAATGTTGCCAAAGCAAAAGCAAAACAATCATAATAGAAGGAAGCAAGGCCCGATAAGTAAAGAAAAAATGATCATAAGAATGCATAAACATCACCAAATATCTTAAAAGAGGAATAAGAGCAATCAAAACAAGGATTCCTTCTCTTAAATGAAATTTTTTCTTGAAAAAACAAAAAGCAAAAGAAACCAAAAGAATCCCCAAAATAATATAAATAACCGTGTCACTAAGAAAACAAAACGGAACAAGTTGTCTAATATTAATAAAGATACTAGAGAAGAAATTTAATTGAAAAACATGTTCATTAATTCCTCTTTCGATCAAATGATCCGTTAAGAAAGAAGAAGGGCTTTGATGGAAAAAGATCATTAAAATAAGCCATTTTAAAAGCCACATCAAACTATAACCGATGAGAAAAGAAAGAAGTGATTTCACAAAGAACCATACCGTTTCTTTGGAAACTTTCTTATTTTGATAACGGAAATAATAAATAATCAAAAATGG
>CALVJC010000065.1 GCA_944331945.1 uncultured Bacilli bacterium | reverse complement strand
TTTATCCCTTAGATACCACCTCCTTGTCTTTTTGGTTGCAGAGGTAAGAATTGCACTTACGACCTTCGGCATAGGAAACCGATGAGCTACTAACTGCTCTACTCTGCGATGTTATCTTTGATTTTTTTGTTAGAATAAGAAGGAGTAACAAGGACAACATTAATAACAATGCTATATCATGCAGCTCCATCATTATCACTCCAAACAAAAAAAGAGCTACTCACGATATATAGCTCTTATAGGGGTTAGTGAAGAACTTTTTATAATTCTTCATGATAATAATATAGCACAAAAAACTGTCCATATCTGTCCATCATACATTTCTTTTTCTTTTGTATCTTCTGTATATTCTTCTACATTGAGTTTCAGAGTAATGTACCATAGCCGATATATTGGCCCATGTATATTCCTTTGTGTCTATTTCTTTGTAATAGACAACCAGCTGCTCAACCTTGTCGTATTTCTTTAGGATTCTCAACTCGTTGTCTATCCAATCCATATAGTTCTTAATTCGCTCTTGGCTCTCCAAAATTCTCCGATCCAAATTTTTCCATTTTTCGAGTTCTTTTAACTCAGCATATGTTTCTATAACGTTAGATAATTGACCGCCATCTACCAGAATTTTATCTAGATTAATGCCCTTTGGCAGAATCATTGTTTCTAATAATTCTTTATCCTTTAGCAGCCGATTAAGATCGTTAGTTAGCCTTTCTACTTCATAGTTAGCTTCTCTTAGTGTCATAGCCCCTCCTATTCACAGTCTTTTTTTGATCTTGTTTACTTCTTTTATTACTTCGTTTATTTTTTTAGCAAAAGCAATATCCATTTTTCTTCCTTTCCAACCCCCTTCATCAAAATTAATGAGCCCATTGTCCAAGAATGTTATCTCTTCTATACTTTTATCTTTATTGCTCTTTGCTATTTCAAAATAAAATCTATCACTCCATAGCATTGAACTTCGAAAAGTTCCAGGGGACCATTTCAATTCATTGTCAGCAAATATTATCACAGTAATTAATTCACAGAATCGATCTTTTCGTTCTTTAAAGACATTAATTTCTGTTCCCTCTTCAATCATTTCTTCTTTGATCATCAGCAATAATTCTATTCCTGTCATTTCTTACCTCCTAAAATTTCAATAGCTTTATCCATATCTTTTCGATAATCCTTTATGCAACTAGTTAAGTCTTCTATATCATGTTGCATTTGAACAATTTTCTTTACAAAATCAATTCTTCCCCAGTCTTGTGTTTTCTCATAAACTTCATTAATTTCTTTTTGAGTTCTGTTAAATGTTTCTATTGGTATTGACATATTTTCTTCGTTTGCTTCTACTATTTTAATCATTGGCCACAATATCTCCTTTTGCTCTATCTAAAACTTCTTGATAAATCTTTTTGATCAATTTGGACAAATGTATATCTTTTTTTGCTTCCATATCTATGTCTTCCACTTCTAGAAGGCTTGTCAAATCGAATATGTTTTCGTTACACTTTTTTATTTTTTCTTCTAACCACGATATTAAGGCTTCAAATTTTTTCTCTAGTTCGCCAACTTGTTCTATTAATTTAGTTTCATTAGCTCTTATCTCTTCTATTGTTCTATTATCCATCGCTACTTTTCTGTTTCCTTTCTAATTCTTTTTTTGCTTTTTTAAATATTGATATCAAAGCATTTATGTGCTCTAACAAGAGAAAATCATTACCACTTCTTATTTCATAAAGATCACAAAGTGCATCTGGTGTTTGTGCTTGAGAAAGATATGTAACTATTAAATGCTTTGACAATTCCAATTCAGTTACAATTGGTTCCATTTTTACCATCTTTCAAAACCATTATATTTTTTTAAATACTCTTCTAGTTCATCAAGAGTTGTTCTTTCACTGTCTAATATTGCTCTGTTATAACTGCTTAGTTAATCTTCGATATTAGGATTATATAGAAATAACTCCCACCTATATTCATTATCTAAATTTGTTTGAATAAATAAATGGTATATCTTTTTATTTAGTCTGTTTTGAATTTTTAATAACTTTTCTATTTCTTTACTCATTTTTACCTCCTGTTATTTCTTCGTATTTTTCTAAAAAATCTTGGTATTCTTCAAAATATGGTTTATGTTCATGAATTACTAATGAATTTAGTTCATTTGCAACTAGGTTTTCTAACCATTTTCTAAATTCTTCTTGTTGTTCCTTTAATTCTTGATTTTCTTGTTGTAACTCTTCGATATAATCATTTACTTCTTTAAGTTCTTCTACATTAAGGCTATCTCCCCAACATTCACATAATCTCATTCTTGTTAATACATCCGGTTCTTTCATTTTTTCACCTCTTTTAATATACTCAATAAATATTGTCCCTCTGCTTCTTCTTTAAATAAAACTGGTTCTCCATTAAGTGCTTCACCTAACACTATGAGATTTATATATTCTATTGCTTTATCAATTGCTTCTTTATATTTTTTATTTTCTCTTTTTAAACGCATTTCAGTCCTTAAAAGTAATATACTTGCTCTTTCTAACTCACTATAGTGTAATTTATCTAAATTACCCATGTGTATTGTATTACCATCTTCAACACCGCATTCTACCCACCTTTTTTGGTACATATTATCTACTATATTTTCTGCTTCTTCTAAAGTTAATTCTTTTTTACTCATTTATTCCACCTCTTTCAACTTGTCTTTAATATACATAAGCCAACACTTTTTAAATACTTCTTCATCAACTCCACAATTTGATTGACAATAATCACTATATTTGTACATGAAGTCATCTCTTTCACAAGGTAGAAACATTTCTGCCAATAATTTTAAGGCATAATCTAATTGTTTCTTTAACTCTTTATTTTCTTCCATTAACTGTTTATGCTCTACTTCGTCATAACAATGAGTTGTACCTTTTAGTAGTGTCTTTAATT
>CALVJC010000064.1 GCA_944331945.1 uncultured Bacilli bacterium | reverse complement strand
TTCACTGATATCATCTGCATCATTTTGGGCTTTTTCTAGGGAATTTGCTCTTACTTCCTCTATATAAGTTTCAATTCCAGCTGTTTCAAACCCATACTGCATATCACCAATACTTGGCATCTTATCTCTCCTCCTCTGTTTGTTCTAATAAATTATAGCTAATAGATTGAACAATTTCTTGATCTTCATTCTTATATTTTTCAATAATTTGATTATAATCATCAATATAAGAATATAAATTGGTAGAGATTGTTTCTTTCGATGCTTTTAAATTTTCTACTTTTTGAAAAAACTCCTCTTGATTACTTCCCTTATAGCTTTGTTTTGTTGATTCCAAAAGATCAAAAGATTCTTGTAAATTATTTTGTATCTTTTCTATGTACTCTTGAATATCTTTCGTCAATAATTTTAACTTTTCTGTATTAATTCCACCAATTTTCATCTTATTCCTCTATTCTCTATTAATTTTATTCTTACATAATTTGGTTTAATATTCAAGATTTTTTCCTTATTTTACGCTTTTTTACATATAAAATGGAACTCTTTTTTTTATTTCACTCTCTTCTAATTTCTTTATTTCTTCTAAATTGTTGGCAGATACCTGTTCCATAGCATTTTTTGTCTTTTCAATCCAATTTTCATAGCGACTTAAGTCTTCTAATAAAGTTCTTAAACGATTTGTTATTTCTTGATATTTTGTTCTATATGTAAAGTCACTTGGACAATATGTTGCTTCTAATATTTGATAAGATTCTTGGAATATATCCTTGGTTTCTTGGATTGTTGGTTTTATAATATTTTCTAAGTTATTTTGATTATATTTCACTTTAGTCATAATTTTCTCCTTAATTTTTATAACTCTTTCTTACTCATTTTAACAGCTTGCTCCATTTCTTCCGCTAAGTTTATTAAAATATTCGCTAAATCCTTTATATTGTCTCCATAAGTTAAATATTGTTTTTTTTCTTGAATACAATAATTGGCATATTTGATAGCGCTTTCTCCAACCCATTCCTCTGTAGTATAAGGGACTTCATAAATCCTTTGAAAGAGACTATTTATTAGTTCGTTATATTCTTTTTGTAAGCGTAACAAATCTTGTCCATTTTCTTTTAATACAATAGTATCCACTTCTATTCTATCCATGATTTGCCATATTCCTTTCTAGTTCTTCTTTTATAAGAGCATCTGAAATTTGTTCATTTAACTGCCCTATCTTGTTTTCTAAGGCTGGAATAATTATATTTATTAATTGATTTCTAAGGTTCTTTGCTTCCTCTTTATAATTCTGCAATTTGTTTTGATCGGCGCTTTCTTCTTCTATACTATATCCAGTAATTACTTTATTGGCAACACTATCAAGCTTTTCAATTCCACGTTGTAGACGTTGTTGTACTCTTATCATATTACTTAACATTTGATCATAATTTTCTCTTTTTCTTCTTAAGATTTCTGATTGATTCATTTTATCCTCCACTGATTTTAGAATATACGAAAAAAATATTTAGTGCAATTATTCTAAATATTTTTTACAAAAATTTACATTAAGACAAGCTTTGTACCATTACGAATATCCGTTTTTCTTACAATGTCATTTATTCTATACCTTCTTCCATCTATACTGTTATATAATAGAAGATTATTATGCACTTTAAAAATATTATTTGTTTCTTCTTGTATAGCTTTCGATAAAAGAATAATAATATTTCCAATTTTTTTATTTACTGGGATAAAAACATTATAAACCTTATCAATATCTGGTACTCTTAATTCAATTAAAACTTTATTGTTCAATAGTATCACCTACTCCATCTACAACATATTTAATAATTAAATAATTTCCTTTATAAACTGGATAAGCAATGCAGGGAAAAACAACCTTTTTATCCTCTACACTTAAAGAAGCAATATTAAGTGCTAGTTGGGTACCAACATCGGAACCTAACCAAATTCCACAACTACTATCAACATTTGCGCGATACCAATTATTTATTTGGATCTTCTTAATTTCCTCATAATCATCGGTTATAATTAAAATGTCATTTGTATTCATACTTCCTTTGTTAAAGATTTCTTCTAATATGTCTTTGCTTTCTTTTTGAAGTTTATTTAACAAACTCGAAATTCCAATAAATATATAAACAATTGGTTCCCTTAATGTATTCTGTGCTTGTTGTAAGTTTTGGATAAACAAGTCAAAATCTTTTTGAATAATATAAGCACCTTCATATTTTTGTTTGAATATTTCTAAAGCATCTATAATTACTACTTTCGTTTTAGGAAGTTTTAAAAATTCTTTTGCTAAAGCATAGAAAAAGTAAATGTGATTTGCGATATGCATAGAAGAGATTAAGTTTATTTTTTGTTTTGTAAAGTCATAAGTACATACTTCTAAAGAATTCCTTTCGATTCCAATTGGAATGTTATTGATATTCTGAAGTTCATATAAAACATCTTCTACCTTAACAATATTTGGTAAAATTGGAATTTTCTTTGCCTTTTCTTGATAAAACTCAATAAGTTGTTTTATTGTTTCTTTGATTGTAATATTAATTTTCTCTTTTATATGAATGAATGCCGTTTGAAATTCGTAGGCTTCTCCTTTTAAAGAAACAATTCCTCTGCCAAATTTTTCGGCTGGTGCTAATCCTTTTGGAGAGCCAAGTAAATCTCGATAATCATAGTCATTTGGCATTTGAAGGCAGATTTTGTTTTCGAAGTTTTGACTAATTCGAGGACGTATTGTAGACGCAGAAGAGGCCGTAATAATAAAGGCAACACCATATTTACTGCAATCCCGGAATAGGGGCATTAAAGCTTCTACTAGTCTAGGATAGGTTTCAGTCATGTTTTCATAACCATTTAAAATAACCATAATAAGAGGTAGTTTGTTATCACTTTGCTTTATGTATTCTTCATAACTACCTGCATAATCGGAAAACATTTTTTTTCTTGTGTCTAATTCTTTTTTTAGCATTAAAATTAGATTTTTTAACTTTTCTCCTTCATCTAAAAGGACAATATCCCCGACATGAGGAGCTTTATCAAATACTTTTAATGTTTCCGAACCAAAGTCAACAATATAAAATTGGGCTTCTTTTGGAGAATGATCAATGATAATGGAAAATATCATCGTCGTTAAAAGATTTTCTTTTCCACTACCCGCTTGTCCATAAATTATGGTATTTCCTTTTTGGGTAATATCCATGAGGTATGGACCTTGTTTTTGTTCTTTGGGAGCATCATATTCACCAATTAAAGGAGCTATATGGAAAGGTTCGCTTTTGTATTGATATTTCTGGCGAAGATTACCAATATAAAGATGCTCGCTTAAGGAAGGAAGCCATAATTTTTTAGGGGCTAAATGTTCTTTCTCTCCCAAATCAATTAAGTATTTTACAATATTTGTAAGTTGATCTCCTCGATCGGTTTCTGTTTCCTTTTTCTTTTTGACATCATTAATTGATTTTATAATATTTCCGGTATTGTCAATAAAGTTAATGGAATCATCAATTTTTTTAATTACGCGTTCGGTTGGAACATATCTTGCTCCAGCCCAACCAGCTTGACCAATATCAAAATATTCATCATATCCTACTTGTAGATAGAAACGCCCAACTTCTTTTAGGCTTGCGGCTTCTGGACGCTTTAACATCTCGTTTGAGTCGGCTTTGGTTTGAACTTTCAAACAAATGCGAAATCTTGTATTAGACCAAATTTGATCATTTACAACACCACTTGGTTTTTGCGTAGCTAGAATTAAATGTACTCCTAAGCTTCGGCCAATTCGAGCGGTCGAAATTAATTGAGACATAAATTCTGGCTGCTGAGCCTTTAATTCTGCAAATTCATCAGAAATAATAAACAAGTGTGAAATTGGTTCTTTTATGATTCCTTCGCGATATAGTTTTTGATACTTGTAAATATCCATTGTGCTTTCGCCTGAAGTTTCTTTGGCTTCATTAAATTTTTCTTGTCTTCTTTTTAATTCGCTTTCTATTGATACTAAAGAACGATTCATTTCACTAGTATCTAAGTTCGTGATGGTACCTGCTAAGTGCGGAATACAAATATTATTATCACGATTTTCAAAAGCACCAGCAAGGCCTCCACCTTTATAGTCAATCAAAACAAATTGTACTTCATCTGGATGATAATTGATAGCCATGGATAGAATATAAGTAATAATTAATTCTGATTTTCCAGAACCAGTACTACCAGCAATCAGACCATGGGGACCTGCTACCTTTTCATGCAAATCTAAAATAAATGGTTCACTGTTACTATGAACACCAATTGGGCAGGCCAAAGTGTTTACAGGATTATTGGTTTTCCAACGATTTAAAATATTTAACTGCTCTATCTTTCCTACATTATACACATCTAAAAAAGATAAACTCGTTGGTAGACTTTTTTCTTGTTCTTTACTTTGAATTGGAATATTTGCTACTCTTCGGGCCATGTCATACATGTCAATCAAAGGATTATATTCTGCTTGGAATGGGATTTGATTCTCACTCGTTAATTCTTTGTTAAACAAACCACTGTTACCTTCTAATACTTGTACAAACATATTACATTCATTTGGCAGATTTTTTAAAGATTTTTCAATCATCATAAGAGAAAATCCAACATTATTCGTTCTACTTAAATAAGTTCTTATAAATTCTAAATCTTTTATGTCATTATAATTATCAGTAATGATAAGATAATAAGGTTGAAAATTTTTATATTCTTTATTCGAATCAAATTCTTCAATTTCAGATTCTCTTCCATTGCTTTCTACAATTTCCTGCCTTTTTTTGTATTCTTTTTCTAAATAAGAAGTAATATTCTTTATTTCACTGTTGTTTGTAGCAAAGAAACGAACGCTTTTGTCTTCACTAAAGCAATGAGGAAGCATTTTAAAATAGCTCCATCTTTCTTTTTTATCTTCCGAAGTTAATAAAACAATTTTTAGATCTAAAGCACTATGATAAGTAATTAACTGTAAAATTATACCATTAATAAAATCATCGGTAAAGTTACAATTACAAATGAAAGCAGTTAATGGATTTTCTAATAATGAAACGGTAACTGGAACCTGATCTAGTCTTTTATATTTTTCTGGAATTTGATAGATTTGATCACGGAGTGCATCATCATCTAAAGTAAAATGTTCTTCTGGAACTTGAATTTCCAATTTGGCAAAGGCTTGTCCAATTCCTAATCTTACTGTTAGAAAATCATCATCTTCTATCTCATGATTCCATATTTTTCGATTTAAGTTTGTTATGATTGTTTGACATTCTTCTAATGCGCTGTTATTTTCATTTAAAATCTGAGATTGTTTCTTTAAAATTAACTGAATTTGATTTTCTTTTTCTTTAATATATTCTCCATATTTCTTCTGCCTTAATAATTCTCTTTCATGGCGCATCTTTTTTTGATAACGGCGAATTAAGCGGGGAATAATAACACTTCCTACTATCATAGCTATACAGATTACAATCGAGGGGATGACTGCAGCAATTGTTCTTGTTCCTGTACTTAAATTGTAGATGACATTGTAGCCCATCATTAAAGAAGAGGCAACTAAAGTTAAAGATGTTCCTATAGATAGTAGAAATGGTAAGTCATTTGTGTCTTCTTGATTTTCTGGAGGGGCATCAATCTTTATTGTTTCTTCTTCCAAAACGGTTCTAAGTCTTGGAGTATGAAAAAAGTAATTTTCATCTGTATATAACTCTATACTAGCTTCTTCTTCCGTCACTTCCGAATAGTTTGAATTATCGATTTGAGGAGGAGAATATGAAGTTAAGCCGTTTATTTTCAAACTATTTTGGGAAGTAGTTATTTTTATAAATTCCTGCATCCAAATTATTTTTATTCCAGCACTAAAAATAATATCGCCACACTGTAAAGGTTTAGGTGCCTGTAATTTCTTGTTATTTAAATAAACATATGCATGAGCGTTTGGATTTGGTACAACATACCAGATATAGTTTTGAAAGGTCAAATTAAGTTGGGTCGGTAAAGTAAGATTATTATTTAGATTAATGTTACTTTCTTTGGCACTTCCTAACGTTATGGGAAATCTTTTGTCTGTGTTAAGACAGATTGCGGAATCATTTGCAAGCGGAAATACATATAAGAAAATAAGTTCATCACAGCCAATAGCTTTTAGAGGGATGATGGAAAATTCTTCTAATAGGTATTCTTTATAAGTCGATTCACCAGATTGAATATTTACGTTACCATTACTTTTTAAAAGCCACTTTCCTTCTTTGGAATCAATGGTTAGTAAATTATTGATAGTGCTATTTTTTATTTTAAAATCAAATAGGAAAGAGCCTTCTACTTTGCTTGGTAACTCAAAGATATGGAGCTCATTTGGTTCCGCCAAATACAGTTTCATCTTATCACCCCTATTATGTATATCATTATATCATTTATTTTATTTTAAGGGAAGATGCTTTCTTTTCGGAAATTTTTGCACCAAAAAACCATTGGTTTCCCAATGGCGAACAGTAATTTTAACGTTTTGAGAATTGAGGTGCACGACGAGCTTTTTTAAGTCCTGGTTTCTTTCTTTCTTTTTTACGTGGGTCGCGGGTAATAAACCCTTCTTTCTTTAAAATCTTACGATAGCTGTTTTCAGAATCTGCTGGGGTTGAAGCATCATATACTAGTAATGCTCTAGTAATACCATGTCTTGTTGCTCCAGCTTGTCCTGAGAATCCACCGCCTTCTACTTTTACTTCTACATCAAAGATTTCTCTCGTATTCGTTGCATCAAGTGGTTGTGTTAAATCCATTACCAAGGTAGGATATGGAAAATATTCATTTACATCACGTCCGTTTACGGTAATTTTACCAGTTCCAGGGGTTAAGGTTACACGAGCAACACTTGTTTTTCTTTTTCCTGTTCCTGTATAAGTTTTCTTTTCTTTTGCCATATATTTTCCTCCTTATTAAATATCCATAGCTTCTGGTTTTTGAGCCATATGTGGATGGTTTTCTCCTTTATATACAAATAATTTCTTGTACATAGCTCTACCTAAGCGATTCTTTGGTAACATACCTTTTACGGCTTTCTCTACCATTTCTTCTGGATATTTTTCAACCATTTCTTTTGCTGTACGAGTTCTTAATCCTCCTGGATACTGAGAATGACTATAATATTTCTTGTCTTCTAACTTATTACCAGTTAAAACGGCTTTTTCCGCATTGACAATAATTACATAGTCACCACAATCAATGTGAGGAGTATAAGTTGGCTTATGTTTTCCACGTAATAAAACAGCTGCCTTACTTGCAATTCGTCCTAGAGGTTTTCCCTCTGCATCAATTACATACCAGTTTCTTTTTACTGTTTCTTTTTTTTGCATATAACTTGTCATATTTTTCTCCTTTGTTTCCATTGAACTTTCCCAGGGTTCAATTTCTTGTGGGGATATAAAAAATGTACCGATTAAAATTATACTAGAAGGTCTGTAAAAAGTCAATCGATAATTTCAATTTTTGGCTTTAAAACAACGTTTTTTAAACATAGTCCACAAGCTGGGACACGACAACCATGTTTTCCTCGAACCTTACTGTCTAAAATTTCTTTGACTTGAAGTGGTTCGATTTTACCTATTCCTACTTTGAGTAGGAGTCCAACCATATTTCTTACCTGATAGCGAAGGAAACCATCTCCAATAAAAGTAATGACGAGTTCCTCTTGATTGGTACTATCTTTTGTTACCATTGCTTTTTTTATGGTTCGCACACAATTTTCTTTTTCTTTGTTATCGGTTACAAAAGCCCGAAAGTCATGTTTACCTTCTAAATAATGAATTGCTTGTTCCATTTTATCTACTTGAAGGGGATAATTATGTTGATATACGTAGTTTCTTCTTAAGGGATTGTATTCTCCCATATTAATACGATATTCATATTCTTTTTCTTTCGCTTGATAGCGGCAATGAAAATTATCTTCTACTTCTTCCGCTGAAATAATATGAATATCTTCTGGTAAGTTGGTATTCATAGCGCGCTTTAATTTGTATGGGGTAATTTTCACGTCTATATCAAGATGCGCTAATTGTCCTAAGGCATGTACGCCTCGATCGGTGCGACCAGAAGCGGTTATGATTACTTTTTTTCCATTGTTAATTTTCGTCGCTGCCTCTTCCATGGTCTGTTGAATGGTGTGATAGCCTTTTTGAGTTTGATAACCATGATAATTGGTTCCGTCATAAGAAAATTTTATTAAATAACGCATAATGTTCCTTTCCATAACACAAAATGTTAGAGTTTTCCACAGAAATTGTGGAAAAAATTCTGTTTTCTTCCGTTTTGGACACTTTTTTGACAGTTTTACACAAGAACTGTGGAAAAGTTCCTATACACTTCGATAAATATCCTTAATCAGATCCCGAATATCTTTTCGATGATCTAGTTTTATTCCTTTCTTCTCTTCTACCATTTGAATAAAATGAACAATCTCTGGTTTATCCTTCCCTTCCACTTGATAGTAAAGTTCTTCTGGACTACCAGATAATACCATTTTGTCCTTCAACCATACCAAATAATTAAAATATTGATAAATTAAATTATGATCTTCTGTAGCAATGACAATGGTTTTATGAAATTTTTCTTTTAAGGTTTCTAAAATCGAAAAGATTTCTTTTATCTCTTTCTCATGAAAAGAAAGAAAAGGTTCTTCTAAAAGTAAAATTTGGGAATCTTCCAAAAGAGCGAGGGACAATTGAAAACGCTTTAAAACACTCGAAGAAAGATTGGAAAGATTGTCATTTAAAACTTTTTCTTCTAAGCCAACAATTTTTAAAACATTATAAATGCTTTCGCTTGGATCTTTCACTTTAATATGATGATATCTTAGATAGTAAATATAATATTCATAAACATTTTCGAAAGAAAATTCTTTTTCAAAGTCTACTCCAACATATTTTATTTCTTTTTTATATTTTTTTAGATTCCTTTTTAACTTTTTTTCTCCATTATAATAAATATTTCCTTTGGTAGGAAAAGCTTCGGCCATAAAGCGTAGTGCTTCCTCTTTTCCAGCTCCTGTGATGGCAGTAAGGGATTCTTTCGGAATGACAAACGAAGTATCTTCTATTGGGGTTAAAGTTACATGAGAAAACCTTATTTCCATATCTTATCCACCAAGCTTTCTTTTTAATTTTATATTTTATCAATTAATTTTTCTTCTTTTACAAGCTTTCTTTTTAATTTTGTATCTTATCAATTAATTTTTCTTCTTCTAACAAGCTTTCTTTTTAATTTTATATTTTATCAATTAATTTTTCTTCTTTTAATAAGCTTTCTTTTTAGTTCCATATTTTATCAATTAATTTCTCTTCTTCTAAGATGATTTCATCTACCATTTTATAATACTCAAGTTTTACACATAAATCTACCATGAAAGGAATTTTTAAACCTAATTTATTTAAAATACTATCCTTTTTTAATACCTCCAAAGGTTCTCCTTTTAAGATTAAGTTTCCATGATCAAGAATATACAACTGAGTAAAGGAAGAAAGCATAGTATCTTCTAAAGAGGAACTAGTCATAATAATGGTTAATCCTTTTTGATAACAATGTTCTAGTAACTTGAGAAAACTCTTTTTCTCTTCCTTAGATACTATCTTTTTTAATGGTTCATCTAATAACAAAACTTCTGGTTCTTTGATTAATTCTACCGCAAAGAGAATTTTTAATTGCTCAAAGGCCGATAAATCTTTTATGTACTTCTTGCGTTTGCCTGTGATATTGATAAAGGAAAGCATATTTTTTATTTTTTCTTCTTGTTCTTTTTTTTCGTAAGAAAAAGATTCTAAGCTATTTTTTAGAGAGTCTTCTACGGTGAAAGAAGAAAGAGAAGAAAGAAGCTCGGGAAAGACAAGTCCTATTTTGCCTTGCAATTTGGAAAAAGATATTTTTTCGATGTAAGTCCGATTATAACGAACTTTTTCTTGCGTCTTTAAAAGACCAGCGAGAGCTTTTAAGAGTCTTGTTTTCCCACTTCCTGAAGTGCCAACGATTAGATTAAAACTATGATTCGAAAAGAAAATAGCAAAGTTTTTAAAAGGAGAAAGGGATAAGTCATCAATTGCAAGAGAACTCATGTTAAACCTCCTTCTTTTTTTGCATATGATAAGCAATTTTAGCTAGAAGTGTATCACTGATAAAATGACTGAAGAATTTTGCTATTTTCATTGATATTCCAGGGATAATTACTTTTTTGCCTTTTCTCATTTGATCAATCGTATAACGAGCCACTTTGAAACTCGATAAAGGTTTTACTTGAAACTTAACCCCTGCTCTTTTTTGAAAGTTGGTTTCAATGGGACCTGGACACAATACGGAAAGTTGAACTTTGCTTTTTTTCCTTCTTAGTTCTTCTTGTAAGGCTAGACTCAAGCGATATACATAAGACTTGCTGGCATAATAACTAGCCATTAAGGGTCCTGGATAAAAAGCGGCACTGCTCGCGACATTTAAAATTGTCCCATGGTTTCTCTCTTCCATATCTTTTAAAAAGAATTTGGTTAACATATGAACTGCTTTGATATTGACATCAATCATATTTAATTCTTCCTTTAAATCCGTTTGATCAAAGACACCAAATACACCAAAACCGGCATTATTAATTAAGAGATCAATTTTTTCTTGTTTGGTTAGTACGTAGACTTCTTTTACTTTTTGTTCTAGAGAAAGATCCGCTATAATGAGTTTTACCTTCGTTTTTAATTCACTTTGTAATTCTTCTAACTTATCTTTTTGTCTAGCAACTAAAATTAAATCATAGCCTAATTCACCTAAATAAATGGCCATTTCTCTTCCAATACCAGAAGAAGCTCCCGTAATCATTGCTTTCATTTCCTTCACCACCCATATCAATATTATAGCATGCCAAAAGAAAAAAAGATATTTCTATCTTATACTTGATCAATATATTCCAATAATTTTAGGAATAAATCCATATGTTCTTTGGATAATCCATGACGATGAAGTTTTCGAATAGCAATTCTTTTCTTCTTAATGGTTAAAGTGCCAAAAATAATCTCGGCAATTTTCTCTTTGATGTTTGTTTCAATTTGTAAGTCCATTAAAATACTATTAATATCTTCGTTAATTAGTCTGACGGCATCAATTTCGATGTCTTTTCCTTTGCAGTTAATTGTAACTTGGCCGATGGTTTCCATCTCATTCATTTCTACAATAAAGTCATTTTCTTCTTCATACATCTTACTTACTTTTATTTCTCGATCATTGAAGTGGGCAATGACTTCGTCGGCTTTTTTTGTGTTCCGGAAGCGAATTTTGTAGTTTCGTTTGATCGGGGCAATGCCACTTTTTCCTTCAATGGAACGGATAATCACCGTATAGTTGTTTTGTAAATAATTGTAGTCGATCGAAGTTTTTAAGAAATATCCTTCTTTATATAGAGAGGTTAGGCCATCATCTTCATACATAATATAAGTATTGGAAGTACCAGGGAAAATATGAATTTCCAAATCTTGTGGGAGGCCGATATTATTGATATCACTACGATTGGATAAAGGAATAATGGAACCACTTTTCGCAAAGACAGGGTAATCTTCTTCTTTATAAAAGGAAGTATATTTTTTCTTACCGGGGAATTTTTTTCCTGTTTTAAAGTCATACCAAGTACCTTCGGGCATATAAAAACGATGGATGGTACGATTCATGACCAAATCTTTTTTGGTTAAGATAGGACATACTAATAATTCACTGCCTAAAAAGTATTGATATTTATAGATATTGTCATCAATGACAAAAGGATAGTCATAATAAAATGGTTTAATGAGAGGGATGGCTTCCTTATAATATTGATAGCCTTCTGTATAAAGATATGGAATCAAGCGATGTCTTAACCGTAAATAGTCATTGACAATGGTTTCAGTTTTGATATCCCAATGCCAGGGTTCTCTTTTATAGTAAATACTTCTAGCGGCATGAAAACGGAAAATAGGAGAAAAAACACCTAATTCCACATAACGGATATATAATTCACTTTCTTCAATTCCGCCATCATAACCGCCAATATCATGACTCCACCAAGCGACGCCGATGTTGGCAGCATTTAAGGTAAAAGAGGATATTTGTCTTAACCCTTCCCAAGATACTTTACTCTTACCAGCATAAAGAATGGATTCGCGATGAGGAGCATATAAGTCATTACGGGAAAGCATAATATTTCTTTTGGCAGGATTTCTTCCAGAGTCAAGATAATGATAATGATTGTAGGCTTTTAATTTGATAATATTATTTTCCCCTTTGTAGTCATGCCAGAAGAAATCTACCCCAAACGCTTCTAAAGGGTGAAGGAATAATTTAAAGTAAACATCTAAGAATTTAGGATCTAAAACTTGAAAAGGAATAACATTACCTTGTGGAATATTTAGATATTCACAGGCTTGTTGATAATAAGCTTCATGAGGATAAAGTCCTTGGGTTGGATCAATATGAAGTCCTAAGCGAATATTGTGATGATGAAGTTCTTTGGTGAGTTCTCTTGGATTATTAAAATATTGGGGATTGAAAGTGAAACCCGTTTCTAAGTTTTCTTTAGAACCTACTTCTCTTAAATGCCAATCTTTATCTAGAAGAATGACGGATAAGGGAACATTTCTACGTTCAAAATTGGTGATTACTTCCATTAACGATTCTTTGGTATAAGGAGTGTCTTTACTCCACCAATTTCCAAGCGCATAGCGTGGAATTAAATCGGGTGTTCCCGTTAACTTGAAGTAATCTTTTAAGGCCATATTATAATCTTTATGATAAAGGAAAACATAGATATCAAGGCTTCCCTCTTCACGAGGATAGGTCGTGCCATCTTCAGCATATAATAACGTATTACTATCATCAAAAGAAGCGAATCCTTCTAGGGAATAAAGTCCTTTTTTTAGTTTTTTTGGTGTTTTTAAATCAATACTAATTTGGTTTCCATCCATATTTCTTACTTCTGGATGTCCATAATACCAATCCCGATCTTCATTGTTCCCAACAAGAAGAGTGATTTTTAAGTTTCTTTTCGGATCTAAGTTTGTACCAGGAAAAGGTTTTTCTTTGTTATAAAGCAAGCGAAAATAAGAAGTGGTAATTTCTAATAAATTTCCTTCTTCTTTGACTTTAAAATCCACTTTGGGATAGTGACGATTGCTTACAAATTGACTAGGCGCATCGACAAAGTTGCCGCTGTTACTATATTCTAAGCGAATTAAACGTTCTGTTAAAATTGTAAAACGATAATGGACTCCTTTAAGGCAACTGGTTTCCTCTGCTTTGCCCTTTTCAACATCTATTTCAAATTGTTTTCCAAGAGGATACATCTTATCACTCCCTTTTATTCTTTTATTTATCTAAAAACATCATATAATACTCATCATAAGTAATATTATTTTCTTTGATATATTTGGCAATCTCTTTTCCAACATAGCGATAGTGCCATGCTTCACATTTATAGCCGGTAATGTCTTCTTTCGATCTTGGGTATCTTAAAATGAAGCCATAAAGATAGGCATTATCCATCATCCAAGAGTATTCATCACTTTCTACAAAGGTATCAACGGTAGCACTTGCAACATCAATACTCATAGCGGTTTGATGTTCGGAAAAACCTGGTTTGGCGATATAGTTATCTACATAATTTTGACCATAAGCATCTAAATATATTTGCATAATCTCTTCTTGATCTTGATAGCTACGATACCCTGAGTTGACCATTAGAGTTAAGCCTTCTTTGGCAGCGGCTGCTTTCATTTCTTCAAAGGCTCTTACTACTTCTTCGGTCGCTTCCACGGTCTCATCTACTTTGGTGTCTTCTTCTTTAAATTCGACAAGGTCATCTGGTACATAATCTTCCGTTAATTGGCGATGCTTGTTGACTAGAACATATTGATCAAATTCCGTTATTTCTAAGGGGTCCACATAGTCTTCTTTATCAAAGTCTAAGTTAACATAAAGAACGGTTGTTTCGGCATCCTCGTTTTCTAAATCTTGATAAGCGACATAGCGATCATAATTTTTTAATTTGGCATAATCAACCGAAAGAAATTCTTCTAAATAATCTACTTTCTCTCGTTTAGCAAATTCGGTTACATCTTCATTACTTCCCCTTGAGAGAATAAGAGAAATTTCACTTGTTTTATATCCTTTTTCAAGAAGAGCATTCACATTTTTAACAATATCTTCTTGATCTTGATATTCAATTTTAGCATAGTTTTCTAGATTATCTTCTTGATAGTCCTTACTTTCGAAAGCGGCATTTAACATTTTGTTCTCGCCTTGTTCTTCTACATAGCTTGTCTTAAACTTTTTCATAATATTATCGATGGCTTTATCACTATAACCAAGCGAAGATAAGGCATTTCTTTTGTTTACATAAAGACCAAAAAGGACAAGTAAAAGAATCAAAATGATACCTATGATTAGTAATATCTTTTTAAATTTTGGTTTTAATTTTAACTTTAACTTCTTTTGGGTCACTTCGCAATTCTCCTTTATCTTTTCTTTTATCATAACATATTTTTCTTGTTTTTTATAGATTAGATATACTTTTTTTCTACACTTGTGATACAATACAGCAAGAAAGAGAAAGGTGATTGATGTGAAATCTCATTTTCCTTATAGTGATAATAATAAAAGATATCATACTCTTACTTACTTTTATAAACAAAAATTTCATGAAAAAATTTGCAAGGTGAGTCTGAACGCTTCTTTTACTTGTCCCAATATTGATGGAAAAGTGGGATATGGGGGATGTGTTTATTGTTCTAAGCTTGGTAGTGGAGAATTTGCGGGGAAACCAGGAGAAGATTTAGAAACACAATTTGAAAAAGGTAAGAAAATGATGCAGAAAAAGTGGCCGAATGCTAAATTTATTGCCTATTTTCAGGCTCATACCAATACTTATGCGCCGGTTTCTTATTTAAAAAAATGTTTTGAACCTTTTGTAGAACGTGAAGATGTGGTAGGAATTGCCATTGCTACACGGAGTGATGCCATTAGTGATGCTTGTCTTGCTTATTTAAAAGATTTAAACAAAAGAACTTTTTTAATGGTGGAACTGGGACTACAAACGGTTCATGATGAAACGGCAAAACGAATTAATCGCTGTTCCACTTATGCCAATTTTAAAGAAATGGTCAAAAAATTAAGGGAAGCTGGTATTATGGTCATTGTTCATATTATTAATGGGCTTCCTTTTGAGACAGAGGAAATGATGATAGAAACGGCGAAAGAGTTAAATCAATTGGATATTCAAGGAATTAAGATACATATGTTACAAGTACTAAGAAATACTGCTTTAGAAAAATGGTATCAAAAAGAACCTTTTCCTTTGTTAAGTTTAGAAGAATATGTCGATATTACGGTGAAACAATTAGAATATTTACGTCCTAATATCGTGATTCATCGGATTACAGGGGATCCTGTGAAAGAGGATTTAATTGCTCCAGAGTGGGTATTAAAAAAGTTTTGTGTCATGAATGAAATTGATAAAAAGATGGCGAAAGAAGATCTTATGCAAGGAGATTTACTAGCGGATTAACATAAATTTTAAGAAAATAAGCTTTTTTACTTGTAACTATTCTTTCTTTGCGGTTATAATGATATTAATAATAGTAAAGGAGATTTGGTATGGATCAGAAAATTAGGATGGTTACCGTTTCTACTTTTGCTTTGCTTGGAATCTTATGTATTTCTTCAGGAGCGATGTATTCTTCGATGCAGGCGAATGATGAACAGCAGAAAGTACTTGTAGTAGTCCAGCAAAAAAGAATTAGTAATACGGATGAGACCATTGATTTAAAACTTAAAAATTTAGAAATCGAAGCGAACACTCCTCTTAGTGTTAGAGTGATTGATTATTTAGATTGTGCCGTTACAGATGAAGTGCTAGGAAATTTAAAACTAGATACTAGTACTGTAAATGTTACCCAACCGGGAACTTATTCTTATACAGTTTCTTATCTAGATCAAACATTTACAGGACAGATTGTTGTTTTAGAGAAAACAACTGAGCCGGAAGCACAAACTATTACTTTGAAAACGTTAAATATTAAGGTAGGAACCGTTTTATCTACGGATATTGCAGATTATATTGTGGAAACCTTAAGTGATGAAGTAAAAGCTCAAATGACCCTTGATCTTAGTCAGGTCAATACTTCTCAAGCAGCAACTTATCAATATACGATTACTTATCAAAATAGTATTTATACAAGTAATATTATTGTAACCAATGATCAACCAACTCTTGCGACCGGAAATAATGATACTTCTACCAGTGAGACTACAGAAACAAGTGAACAGGGAGAGTCATCTACTACAACGGGTGAAGAAAATAGTTCTAATACTACAGAAAAAGTCGAGTAATTCTCGGCTTTTTTTATAACATATTTTTCTTTTTTAAAAGAAGTGCTACTAGAATTGATAGAAGCAAGGAAATTAAGATTAAAAGAACGAAAGCAAAAGGGTTTTTAGCAAATACTCCTAAATCTACATTCATTCCCATAAAAGAAGCGACCATAGTAGGAATCGAAATAACAATGGTAATCCCTGCTAAAAATTTCATAATCGTATTTAAATTATTGGATATAATCGTCGCGACAGTATCTGTGGTACTACTTAAAATTCCTCGGTAAAGTTCAGACATCTCAATCGCTTGATTATTTTCAATAATTGCATCTTCTAATAAGTCTTCATCTTCTACAAATAGTTCAATCACATTTCCTTTTAATATTTTATCCAGAACAACACCATTGGATTTTAAGGCCGTAATAATATAAGTTAAACTATTTTCAAGAGCAAGTAAGTTTAAAAGTTCCTCATTTTTCGTAGCGCCAAGCATATTTTCTTCTGCTTTTTCAATACGGTCATCGATTTCTTTTAATATTTTTAAATAAGAAACAGCGATACGATAAATCATCTGAATCACAAAGCGACTCTTTTTATAGGTATAAAATTCTCTTACTTTTCCTTGACTAAATTCATCTAATAAGGCATATTTCTGAAGACAAACGGTAATAATATAATCATTTCTAACAATAATAATTCCTAAGGGAAGCGTTTTAATGGCTTCTCTTTTGTTTTTTATGTGACGAATCGGTACATCTAAAAGAAGCATTTTGCAGCCATCTTCTTCATCAATTCTAGGTTTTTCATCATTATCTAGGATACTCATAATAAAGTTTTTCTTAATCCCTAAACTATTAGAGACTTCAATTAATTCTGCATCGGTTGGAGCGGTTAAGTTAATCCAACATCCCATCTCGAAATGATCAATTCGTTTAAACTCATTCGTATTTAAGTCCGTATTATAAATTCTTAACACATTACCACCTCTTTTCTTCTTCATCATAAAGGGAAAAGTTCTTTCTTGTCAAGGTTTATTCAAAGACTTTGTACGCTTCTTTTTCTTCATTTTTCTCATAAATTTTTAAGTGTTCTTGGCTATCTATTGTTACTAGCAAGAGATTCTCGATTCCTTTGTCATATTCTTTGGCTAATCTCGTTTTAAACCACTTTACATCTTTTTTGATTTGGCGTAAATTATTTTCCATAATTTTTCCATCAAGGACGGCATTACAACAAAGACCTTCGTATGGGGTTTTTAATTTTAAATCTTTTCTTTGGGGTTGTTGATATTTACTTTTTACTAAAAAGCTAATTTTTCCATTCGATTCCATGATGGCATATTCTATTTGACTTAAATCAAAGTAACCGTTGATCCTCGCTTCTTGTAATAAATCTCCTAGATCGAGTTTACTTTTCTTTAAAGAAGTATATAGTATTTTTCCTTTTTCTATTAAAATACAAGGGGATCCTGTGATTAGTCTTCTAGCAATTATACTTTTTGAGGTTAGTTCTGTAATTAGATAGGCAACAAGGGCATAAATGACAAGGGCGAAAACACCTTCAAAAAAATTAATTTCATTGTTTAACGTCATTTCCGCAGCAATGGAGCCAATACTAATGCCAATAATGTAATCAAAGAGGTTTAGTTGGCTTACTTGTTTGCGGCCCATGACTTTTGATAAGAGGAACAAACAAAAAATAGAAGTTAATCCTTTGCCTAAAATTGATAAATAACCCACTTTTCTTCACCAATTTTAGTATGGATCACTTCTTTTGTTTTTATGTGTATTTAAAAGATCCCTTTTATTTTTCCATTTTCTAAATCGATATTTTCATAATTTGGATGTTTTGGTAAACCAGGCATAGTCATGATGTTTCCTAGTAAAACAGTGATAAAGCCTGCACCTTTATTTATTTTTAAGTCGGTAACATGTAGGATATTGTTTTTTGGATAGCCTAGTTTTTTGGCATCGTCTGAAATCGAATATTGCGTTTTAGCGACACAGATAGGAAGATAAGAAAGATTGAGTTCTTTTATTTGCTCTAACATTTCTTGGGCTTTGATGCTATATTCTATTTTTTCCGCTTGATAGATCTTTTCTGCTAATACGTGTAATTTTTCTTCTAAGGTCATGGTTTGATTCACAAGAGGAGTAAAATTTGTTTTTTGGTTACAACTTTCTATTACTTGTTCGGCAAGAGAAATGGCTCCTTCTCCCCCATCTTTATAGGCCGTGCTTCTAGCATAGAGAATATTTTGTTTAGCTAAGAAGGATTCAACGACTTGCAATTCTTCTTCCGTGTCTTCTTCAAATTGATTCAGAGCTACCACAAGAGGTACTTGATAATTCTTTAAATGATCAAGATGAGCTTGTAAGTTTTCAAGACCTTTCTTTAAATCTCCTTCCCCATGGTGTTTTAAAGCTCGAATGGTTGCTACTAAAACAATGGTATTGGGGGTGAATCCGGCTTCTGGACAGACGATATCTAAAAATTTCTCAGCTCCTAAATCAGCACCAAATCCTGCTTCCGTTATTACATAATCACTTAAGGATAAAGCAAGTTCCGTCGCTTTTATACTGCTACAACCATGCGCAATGTTAGCGAATGGTCCACCATGAACAAGACAAGGCGTGCCTTCTAAGGTTTGTACTAAATTAGGGAAAAAGGCATCTTTTAAAATAACCGTAAGTGCTCCTTCCAACTTTAGATCATGAACGGTTATTGGTTTCTTTTCCTTATTATAGCCGACAATAATATTTCCTAGGCGCTTTTTTAAATCTTCTAAAGAGGTCGCAAGACAAAATAGAGCCATGATTTCTGAAGCAGAAGTGATGCGAAAATGGTCTTCATATTCTTGTTTTTTACAAGTAACTTTAACTTTTCTTAAACTACGATCATTCACATCAAGGCACCGTTCAAACGTAACTTCTTCGATTTGTAATTCATTCCCTTGTTCTATATGATTGTATATGGCAGCGCTAATTAAGTTATTTGCAGAGGTGATAGCATGAAAATCTCCGGTAAAATGTAAATTGATATCAGTCATAGGTACAATTTGACTATAACCGCCTCCCGTAGCACCACCTTTTAAACCGAATACAGGCCCTTGTGATGGTTGTCTTAAAGATAG
>CALVJC010000063.1 GCA_944331945.1 uncultured Bacilli bacterium | reverse complement strand
GCTTTTTGATCCTCTACTTCCATTCCAATTAAGGTTTCTCTTATCGTCGTATTTACATTCTTAACCGCATTTAAGACTCCTTTTCCTTGAAAACGGCTTTTATCTCCATCACGCATTTCTAAAGCTTCTCGTTCTCCCGTTGATGCACCACTTGGAACCGCAGCTCTAGCCATAATTCCATTTTCAAGATAGACATCTACTTCTACGGTAGGATTTCCTCTTGAATCTAGTATTTCTCTTCCTATAATATTTTTAATTTTCATTTGTTATCTCTCCTTTACTTTCTTTTTTTCTTTAAATGTTTCATAAGATTGATAATTCATCATCCCATGACTACCTTGTTTTATAATCTGATGAGCCATGGCACTTTCATGATAAATCACCGTAATCCGATCTCTTGGCTCCATTTTTAAGACTTCACAAGCCTTATTTAGTTTTTGAATTAACTGAGCTCCTCGATTTAGATCTTTTTGTCTTTTGCCAATTAAAACATAACTTACTTTAGAAATTCCTAGAGAAGAAGCTTCGATTAAAGTTTGTTCATAATTGGCGTAGTTTCCATTTTTGCCATGGATGGCCAAGGAAAGTGATAAATCCGATTTTTTATTCATCTTCCTTCTCCTTTAACTCTTTAACAAATTCTTTAAACTCATCGCCTCGATCTTCACATTGTTTATATTGATCCCAAGAGGCAGAAGCAGGACTTAATAGCACGATGTCACCTTTTTCTTTGATGTTTTCAATATATTCCATGGCTTCTTTTAAGGTTTCAAAGGTTGCCGTTTTGATCCTTTTTTCATCGCCATACTCTTTTACTCGCGCTCGACATTCTCCAATTCCAACGATGGTTTTGACCGGAGTTAAGTAGGCATCTAAATCATGAAAGTCTTGTCCTCTTTCCAAACCTCCTAATATTAATATAACATTTTCTTTGAAAGATGACAAAGCGATTTGAGTACATCTGGTATTGGTCGCTTCCGTGTCATTATAATATTCTACCTCATCTACTTGGCGAATAAATTCTAAGCGATGACTTACACCCCGAAACGTCTTTAAGACTTCTTTTATCACTTTGGTTTCTACCCCTATTTCTTTAGCTATCATGATTGCTCCTAGAGCATTTTCTACGTTGTGATCTCCTTTTAAAAAGAAATCTTGGCGGTCAATGATTTTTTCTCCATAATACCATAGGGCATCCTCTTTGTAATAGGCACCATTGATTTCATGTTTCCTTGAAAAATATTTCGTCGTCGCTTTGATATTTTTTTCTCCAGCCATAACTTCTTCATTGTCCATGTTTAATATGGCAATATCCTTTTCTTCTTGGTTTTGAAAAAGTTTGAATTTTACTCGTTTATAATTTTCATAGGTTTTAAGAAAGTCAATATGGGCCATACTAAGATTGGTCATTAAAGCGATATGGGGACGAAATTTTACCATGTTTTCTAGTTGTTGACAAGAAACTTCCATGACGATAATATCCTCTTTTTCTAATTTTTCGAGAAAGCTTATTAAAGGATAGCCAATATTTCCTGCCAGATGAACGCGTTTGCCAGAATTTTTAATCATTTCATAAGTTAGTGTGGTAGTGGTGGTTTTTCCATTGGTTCCGGTAATTCCAATCAGAGTAATATCTTCCGGTAATAAACGATAAGCCATTTCTGCTTCATTGATGACTTCAATTCCTAATTCTCTTGCTTGTAAAACATATTTATGATCAATCGGAATGCCAGGGTTTTTAATGACATAGTCGAAAGTATCATCTAGAAGATCATCGGGATGATTTCCAAAAATTAAGGTTACTCCTAATTCCTTTAACTCCTCTATTTGATCTTTGTTTTGTTTTTCTTCTTTTCCTCCATCATTTAAAATGACGGTATTTCCTCTTTTACTTAAAAACTTAGCCGCTTCATAACCACTACGGGCCATTCCTAATACTAAAATCTTGTTGTTTTGAAACATATCGATTCCTCCTTTCTCTATTATACTAGAAAAAGGAAATCTTTAAACCCCCTTTTCGTTGAAAACTGTAATAATAATTGATATAATAAAAGAAAAGTGAGGCGATCCCATGAAGATTATTACTTTGACGGAAGAACAGTTTGATGCTTATACGAGAAATCATAAGTATCGCAATTTTTATCAAACTTCTGCTTATGGAAAAACGATGGAAAAAGAAGGTTTTTCGATCCACTATCTTGGTATTATTGATGAGATGGAACAGTTAATTGGGGCTAGTCTTTTACTTTATAAAGAAGTATTTATGGGTTATAAAATAGCTTATGCGCCAAGAGGTCTTTTGTTTGATTACCATAACAGTGCTTTATTAAATGAATTTACGACTCGCTTAAAAAAGTTACTATCAAAGCAGGGATTTTTGGCTTTGAAAATTGATCCTCCCGTACCCGTTTGTATCCATGATCATACCGGAAAAATTATGAACATTAATTCGGAAGCGAATTTGATTTTAGAGAATTTAAAGGGTGCCAATTATATTTATCATGGACAAAATCTATATTTTGAAACAGAGAAGCCACGATTTGAAGCTTTGATTCCTTTGAATCAAGATATTAAAACTGTTTATCAAAAGTTCGAAAAAAGAACACGTTACAAAATTAAAAAAGCGATTCGTTTAGGGGTAGAAATAGTTTTAGGAACAGAGAAAGAGATTCCTCTTTTTTATGAGTTTGTTAAGAAAAAACATTCACGGTCTCTTGCTTATTATCAAAACTTCTATCATAATTTTCAAGGATCTTGTGATTTGTATTTAGCAAAATTAAATACGGAAACTTTTGTGATTACCAGTAAGAAATTGTATGAAACTGAGCTTGATAGGAATGATGAGTTGGCACGGCAAATTCAAGAGCAAACGGGATCTGCTTCAATTAAAAAGAAATTAATTAATGAAAAAATCGAATCGGATAAATTAGTTAATGTTTATAAAAAGGATTTGGTTTGGGCGACAAACTTATTAAAAGAATTTCCAAATGGTGTGATTATCGGAGGAGCTTTTAATATCTGTTATGATCAAAGTGCTTTATTATTTATTGAAGGATTTGATCAAAAGTTTCGAACTTTGAACTCTAATTATTTAATGAAATGGAAAATGTTAAATGATTACAAAAAAAAGAACTTTAAGTACTTCAATTTAAATGCTGTTTGTGGTGATTTTGATAATAAGAATCGTTATTCTGGTCTAAATGAAATGAAGCTTGGATTTCATCCGCTTATTACCGAATATATTGGCGAGTTTGATTTCATCATCAATTCTCTTCCATATAATCTTTATAAAAATTTAAATAAAGATAAGAAAAAATAACTCAATCAGGAGTTATTTTTTGCTTGTTCTTCTGTGAAGCTAATGCTATCTAAAACGGCATTTTTTACGGCTTGCCATTCTTCTTCTTGGGTTAATAAAGTATTAAATTCTACCATAACAAGTTTGTTATCAATGGTAAAGTAACGCGTATCCCGATAGTAACCGGTGGTATCTTGATCTCTATGTTCCCATTTGGCAAAGGTTTTGTCATGATTGGTATAAAGTTCTGCTGTTTGGGTTACCATAGTTTCATTTTGTTCTTGTTGTTCTAAATAGGTTTGTAGGTCAGCATCTGCCATCGTAATATTACTAGTTGTAATGAAAATATGGGTGGTATTATCGGCATTTTGAAAAACTAATTCCGGACGATCATTATTTGGATAATTGGCTTTTAAGGTAGCCTCATCTAGCGTGATAAAGCTATTTGGAATATTTAAAAAGAAAGCTTGATCAACACGGTAGGTTTTTAAATCAATCAATTCTTCCCCTACTTTTAATTGTTCCTCTTCTAACGATTCTCCTTGACCATTATTTACATCATCATATAAAGCGGAGGATGTTAAAAATACTCCTAATACAATCATAAAAATACCAATCGTCCCAATAATAAATTCTTTTTTGTGCTTCATATTATTCACCTATTTTAGTATAGCATACTTTATTGACAAAAAAAAGAAGTCTCTTTTGGAAACTTCTTTTTGTGTTATTATCCTTCGATTTCAGAAACAACACCAGCACCAACGGTACGTCCGCCTTCACGAATAGAGAATTTTGTTCCCTTTTCGATAGCGATTGGGTGGATTAATTCTACTTCCATAGAAACGTTGTCTCCTGGCATAACCATTTCTACACCTTCAGGTAGAGTGATAACACCAGTTACGTCTGTTGTTCTAAAATAGAATTGAGGACGATAATTTGAGAAGAATGGAGTATGACGTCCGCCTTCTTCTTTGCTTAGTACGTATACTTCTGCTTTGAACTTGTGATGTGGTTTTACACTTCCTGGTTTTGCAAGAACTTGTCCACGTTCTACTTGTTCACGAGAAATACCACGTAATAATACTCCAGCATTATCTCCTGCTTCTGCAAAGTCTAATTGTTTACGGAACATTTCAATTCCAGTTACAACTGTCTTTTGAGTTGGTTTAATTCCAACGATTTCAACTTCATCGTTAAGTTTTAACATACCACGTTCAACACGTCCTGTTACAACTGTACCACGACCTGTGATTGTGAATACGTCTTCGATACTCATTAAGAATGGTTTGTCGTTATCACGCTCTGGAGTTGGAATCCATTCGTCAACAGCATCCATTAAGTCATAGATAGCTTGAACATACTTAGGATCTCCTTCAAGAGCTTTCAAAGCAGAACCCTTAATGATTGGAGTTTCGTCTCCTTCATATCCATATTCGTTTAATAAGTCACGAACTTCCATTTCAACTAGGTCGATCAATTCATCATCATCAACCATATCACATTTGTTTAGGAATACAACCATACGAGGTACTCCAACTTGACGTGATAATAGGATATGTTCACGAGTTTGTGCCATAGCACCATCTGTTGCAGCAATTACTAGAATTGCTCCATCCATTTGTGCAGCACCTGTAATCATGTTCTTTACGTAGTCTGCATGTCCTGGACAGTCAACATGTGCATAGTGACGTTTTTCTGTTTGATATTCAACGTGTGCTGTATTGATTGTAATACCACGTTCTCTTTCCTCTGGAGCCTTATCGATATTTGCATAATCGGTAAAATCAGCCCAAGCAGGATTCTTATCATGTAGACACTTTGTAATAGCAGCAGTTAATGTTGTTTTACCATGGTCTACGTGTCCAATTGTACCAATGTTAACATGTGGTTTTGAACGGTCAAATTTTTGTTTTGCCATTTTAATTTCCTCCTTTTTTTATTACAATATTTATTTTATCTAACAATTGTTTTTTTTGCAACTGTTTCGATCTATTTTATACGAGTTTCCTTTTAATTTCCACTCTTTTTGATAATTTCTTCAGCAATACTCTTTGGTACTTCTTCATAGTGATCAAAGAACATTACGAAGTTACCACGTCCTTGGGTATTACTACGTAAGCTTGTAGCGTATCCAAACATTTCTTTTAATGGAACTAAAGCAGATAGTTTTACCACATTACCTAGTGATTCTTGTCCAAGCGGACGACCACGACGTGAAGTTAAATCTCCCATAACGTTACCAAAATATTCATCTGGTGTTGTTACGTCAACTTTCATGATTGGTTCAAGTAAGACTGCTTGGCATTTATTTTTTGCTTCTTTTAATGCTAAGCTAGCAGCAATCTTGAAGGCCATTTCACTTGAGTCTACATCATGATATGAACCATCATATAGAGTTGCTTTAATATCAATCATTGGATATCCTGCAAGAATTCCGGTTTGCATTGCTTCTTGTAAACCTTTATCTACAACAGGAATATATTCACGAGGAACAACTCCTCCAACGATTTGATCAACAAATTCATAACCTTTGTCTGGATTTGGTTCGAAGCGAACCCAAACATGTCCATATTGTCCACGTCCACCAGATTGTTTAATGTATTTTCCTTCACATTCTCCTGCCACTTTAATCGTTTCACGGTAAGAAACTTGAGGTGCTCCAACGTTAGCTTCTACGTGGAACTCACGTTTCATACGATCCACTAAGACATCAAGATGTAATTCACCCATACCAGCGATAACGGTTTGTCCTGTTTCATGATCCGTATGTACACGGAATGTCGGATCTTCTTCGGCTAACTTTTGTAAAGCGATAGCCATTTTATCCTGGTCCGCTTTACTCTTAGGTTCTACTGCTAATTCAATAACTGGTTCTGGAACACTAAGTTTTTCCAAAATAATTGGTTTTTTCTCATCACATAAGGTATCACCGGTTGTGGTGTTTTTAAGTCCAACTGCAGCGGCAATATCTCCTGTATATACATCGGTAATTTCTTTCCGGTTATTAGCATGCATTTGTAGAATACGACCAATTCTTTCCTTGCTATCTTTGGTTGAGTTAAGTACATAACTACCACTTGATAAGTGTCCAGAGTATACACGGAAGAAGGTTAAACGTCCAACAAATGGATCGGTCATAACTTTAAAAGCTAAAGCGCTGAAAGGTTCACTATCACTTGGGTGACGAACTTCCTCTTCTCC
Source organism: uncultured Bacilli bacterium (assembly GCA_944331945.1). Lineage (GTDB taxonomy): Bacteria > Bacillota_I > Bacilli_A > RF39 > UBA660 > Onthousia. Next base: position 408 of record CALVJC010000063.1, on the reverse strand, counting down.
TTTTAAGTTGTGTCCTTTAATTGAAGGAATATCTAATGGACTAGGTAGGTAATCAATTACCGCATCTAGTAAAGGCTTGATTCCCATATTTCCTAAAGCGGTTCCACACATAACAGGGAAGAATTTTGCTGCAAGGCATCCTTTGCGAATAGCACGTTTGATCATTTCGATCGTCACTTCGCCACCTTCAAGGTATGCTTCCATCATTTCATCATCAAATTCAGCAACTGCATCAATTAAGTCTGCACGTTTTTCCTCAGCAATATCTTTTAAATCAGCTGGAATTTCGATTTCTTTGGCATCTTCGGCTTCTTTCCCGTCATATTCATAAGCTTTCATGGTAACTAAGTCAATAACGCCATGGAAAGTGTCTTCTGAACCGATTGGCCATTCGATTGGTTTCGCATT
>CALVJC010000062.1 GCA_944331945.1 uncultured Bacilli bacterium | reverse complement strand
ATGGTTGATCAAGATGCAAAATGGAAATATGAGAATCAAGAATGGCAAGATATTCCAGTGACGGAGAAAGATTCTTATAATTGGCAAAAGTTTGATATTTATCAAAATAATACACTATTAGGAAATTATTATCTTTTAGATAATGATGGTTGGTATATTTATGATGATGATCGTCATCCCGTGGCTAAAGATGGGGTTTCTATGTTGGCGATTCGTACGAATCAAGAGTACCAATATGGAGCTTTCACTAGTGAAGAAGTTAGTGAATCAGATATGACTTATGTCGAACAAGTCTTGAACGAACATAATATTACAACGAGGAATTTTAGCACTTTGGAAATGTTTTCTTTTGATTTAGATAGTGATGGAGAAGAAGAGAAAGTATTTACTGTTTCCAATATTTTTAATTTGGATTTTGTAACACCACCAAGAAATATTTTTAATTTTATCTTTGTAGTAGATGATAATAAAGTTTTGCCTATCTTAGAAGAAATTGATACTTATGATAATATGTATGATCATTGCAAAGCTTATGTTGATTATGTGATTGATACAGATGGAAATGGTAACTATGAAATTATTACGGGATGTGGCTATTATAGTAATCAAAGGCAATGTATTGAAATGTATGAGTTAGAAAGAGGATCTTATCAACAAGTTAAATCTTGTAGAACAAACTAGATTCATGATATAATGAGGGGAGAAAAGAGGGACTTGCCATGAAATTGAAATTTAGAGCAGATAAAGAAGATATTATGGTATTTATTGTTTTTGCAATATTTCTTTTATATGTGGTAGCGATTGGTATTGTTAATTTACATAGTTTTGCTACAGAAGGAACATTTAGTGGATTAAATCCTTTTCCTGCTTTTGCTCCTCGATTTTTATGGATTACTTTGATTGTTTATCTTGGGGCGTTGATTGGGTTATTTGTTAGTGTAAAATCTTACTTTTTTGAAATGGAAAAAGGGTTTGGTATTACGACGGAAAAGAAGGATAAAGGATATTCTCGTTGGGCAAAAGATAAAGAAATTAAAGCGGAACTTAAAATGGTTCCCATTAAAGCTCCTACTGCGGAAGCGGGGGGAATTCCTTTAATTTTAAATGAGCATGAAGCATGGGTTGATGATGGAGAATATCATACGATTGTTATTGGTGCGACTGGTTCTGGTAAAACACAAACCGTCATTAAACCAACGGTTAAGTTACTGGCTAAAAATGGGGAATCGATGATTATTACCGATCCGAAAGCTGAAATTTATGAAAGCACGGCGAATATGTTGCGGGCGAAAGGTTATAATGTTTTGGTTTTGAACTTCCGTAATCCGCAAAAGGGAAGTGGTTGGAATCCTTTATCTCTTCCTTATCACATGTATAAAGAAGGAAATCAAGATAAGGCGATTGAGTTACTCGATGATTTGGCGTTAAACATTTTATACGATTCTTCGAATGCGAATGCCGATCCTTTCTGGGAGAAGACTTCTGCTGACTATTTTTCTGGAGTCGTGTTAGGTTTATTTGAAGATGCCAAAGAAGATGAGATTAACCTTAATAGTGTTAGTTTAGTAACAACGGTTGGCGAAGAAAAATTTGGTGGTTCTACTTATATCAAAGAATATTTTGATGCGAAAGATCCAGCGAGTGCGGCGGCGATTAATGCTTCGGGTACCATTTCGGCTCCGACGGAAACCAAGGGTTCTATCTTGTCTGTTTTCCGGCAAAAGATAAAACTATTTTCTTCTCGTGATAATTTATCCGAAATGTTAAGTCATAGTGATGTGGACCTTGCTGATATTGGACGAAGAAAGACAGCATTATTTATTGTTATTCAAGATGAAAAAACAACCTATCATCCTTTGGTTACGATTTTGTTGAAACAATGTTATGAGACCTTAATTGATGTAGCCCAAGATAATGGAGGGGCTCTTCCGGTTCGAACCAATTTCTTACTTGATGAGTTTGCTAATATGCCGAAATTAAAAGATATGACGACGATGATTACGGCTGCACGGAGTCGTCATATGCGTTTTACGATGATTATTCAAAACTATGCTCAATTGAATCAAGTGTATGGTAAAGAAGAGGCTGAGACTATCCGTGGTAACTGTGGTAATATTATTTACTTAATTTCTGCAGAATTAGCTGCTTTGGAAGAAATTTCTAAAATGTGTGGAGAAGTGAAAAGTAAAAAAGATGATAAAACTGCTAGTACCCCTTTGGTTACGGTTTCTGATTTGCAACGTATGAAAGATAATGATTGTATTATTTTACGATTACGGCAACAACCATTTAAAACGAAACGAACTCCAGATTGGAAAATAGATTGGGGAGAAGAGTATCCAAAAGCAGAATTTGTAGAACGTGAAAAACGTGAGGTTCATACTTTTGATATTAAAACCTTTGTAAAAGAACAGAAGAAAAAGAAATTAATTGAAATGATGAATGCTTCCAATGAAGGGGAACCAAACAGTAGCAATTCTACTTCTGGATTCCCAAATATGCCAAATATTCCCAATACACCTTTTATGCCTCCTAATTTGTTTCAAGGTTCTTTTGCAGATCCTGTAGGAAAGCAAGAAAAACCTTTTATGAATCCGGCCTTAGAGCAGGCACCTTTAAAGAAAGATCAGGGGCCTAGTTTTGATGTTGATGAGTTGGTACGGAAAATAGATGCCAAAATTGCAGAGTTAGAAGCAGAAGAGGCAAGAGAAAAACAGAAAGAAGAGAAAAAGGCAGAGGAATCTACTTCTCCTGTTGAAGTTTTATCTCCTTCGGAACCTGAGAAGACAGCGACTAGTATTTCTTCTTTGGCTTTGGATGATGATGACGATGATGATGATTTCTTTGATGATTTCTTTGATGAATAGAGGTGATAAGAGATGGAAGAAAAAAATGATAAACCAGTAGAAGAGCCGAAAAAAGAAACGGTGAATGGGGCAGAAGAGAAAAAGCAGGAGCCGGAAAAAGCAACGGCAACGGTACAAAATAAGGGAAAAGCTATTATGGAAGGAAATAATAACTTTTCTTCCGGGAAGAAGCCAGTGGATTCTTCTAAGGATGCTTTGAGAAAACGGTTATTTTTACTAGCTGTTGTGATTGTAGTTGTTGTCGTAGTGATGCTTATTATTATGGCTATTGCAAGTTCTACCAAAGGAAAGACTTTAACTTATGATCAGATCGAAGCGGAAATGAAAAATGCAGCGATGGAATTTTATCAAGTTCAAAGCGCTCTTTTACCAGAAGAAGATGGAGAAACGGCGGAAGTTAGTGTAGAGACTCTTTCTAGTAGTGAATATCATTTGATGAGTCCTTTATCTGAATCACGGCCGGGGGAGGATTGTTCTGGTAGAGTTGTTGTAGAAAAAGTGGGCGATAATTATGTTTATACTCCTTACTT
>CALVJC010000061.1 GCA_944331945.1 uncultured Bacilli bacterium | reverse complement strand
AGCGATCAATTTCGGGATGACTTTGTTGGTATCAACAAAAAGGATGAAACGGGAACAAACTTTAATTATGTCGATTTCTTCAAAAATAAATATCGAAACATTGATGTCTTAATCATAGATGATATTCAATTTTTAGGAGGAGCGACTCAAACACAACAAGAATTTTTCCACACCTTTACCAATCTATATAATGATAGTAAACAAATTATTATTTCCTCTGATCGATCCCCCAATGACTTAAAACTATTAGAGGAAAGACTGAGAACTAGATTCTGTTGGGGATTAACCGTAAATATTTATCCACCGGATTTCGAATTAAGAAAAGAAATCCTCCGAAAAAAAATTATTTCTGGAAACTTTGAAACAGAAATTCCCGAGGATGTCATTGAATACATTGCTTCTAATATGGGAAGTGACGTAAGACAACTCGAAGGTTCAATTACACGGCTCATCGCATATTCAACGATCATGGGAGGAACGAAAATAGACTTAAATTTAGCAATTGAAGCTTTAAAAGACTTCATCAGTAAGGGCATGACAGAAAAAAATGATATTGTGCGAATTCAAAAATTAGTAGCCGAATATTTTCAAATATCGGTAGAAGACATTCGCTCGAAAAAACGAAGTAGTAACATTGCTTTTCCTAGACAAATTGCCATGTACCTATGTCGCCAATTAACAAGCGAATCCTTTCCCAAAATAGGAACAGAATTCGGTGGAAAAGACCATTCTACCGTAATGCACTCCGTGGAAAAAATAGAAAATGAAATAAAAGTAAATAAAGACTTATATAACATTATTGAAAAACTAAAAAATGATATAAAATAGAGTCCTGTGAAAAACTTTTTCTTTTAAACGTTTTTTTCCACAGGCAAAAGAGGGAAAAAATGTTATAATAAAAAAGAAACTTAAGTTTTCCACAGTTTCCACTCTATAAATATAAATAATACAAAAAGAAAGAAGGAATAAAATATGAAATTTACCATTAAAAAAGAAATCTTACTAGAGGCACTTAATAAAGTCTCAAAAGCAATATCCACCAAAAATGTAATTCCTGTCTTAGCTGGAATAAAATTTAATTTAACAAAAAAACGCTTAACTTTAACAGCAAGTGATAATGACATCACCATTGAAACTTATATTGATTGTAACAATGAAGAAATTATTAATATAAAACAAGAAGGTAGTATTATCATTCAAGGAAAATATATTCTAGATATTGTCAGAAAACTACCAGATAACTATATTAATATAGAAGTAGTAGATGAATTGAAAATTTTAATCTATACAGAAAACAGTGAATTTAATTTAAATGGAATCAGTGAAAAAGAATATCCAACGATTGAATTAACCGAAAGTAAAAATTATATTGAATTATCACCAGAAACCTTAAAAGAAATCGTAAATCAAACAGCTTTTGCAACTAGTTTAGATGAAAACAAAGCAATACTAAACGGAATAAACTTTAATATTAGTGGTGATATCCTAGAATGTAATGCCACCGATTCTTATCGTTTAGCGCGTAAAATAGTGAAATTAGAAACCGCAGCGAGTGAAAATCAAAATATTGTAATACCAAGCAGAAATATTGTTGAATTTACAAGAATTATCGATGATTCAGAAGAAAAAATTGCAATTCATATTTTTAATAATAAGATTTTATTTAAATATCAAAATTTATCTTTCCAATCTAGACTAATCAATGGTACTTATCCAAACACTTCAAATTTATTACCAAAAGAGTCATTAGTAAAAATCCATTTTAATATCAATGAATTTTATGATGTTGTAGATAGAGTTAGTATTTTAACATCAGATAAAGATAAAAATGTCGTAACACTAGAATCAAATGGAAAACAAGTATTAATGAAATCATCCAGTGCCGAAATTGGTAGAGTAGAAGAGAAAATGAATGTAGAAAAAGATAACGATATGGACATAAAAATTTCCTTCAGTGCTAAATATATGATGGAAGCGCTAAAATCTTTTTCCACAAAAACTGTGGATTTATATTTCGTAGGAGAAATTAAACCAATTTTATTAAGAAGTAGTGAGGATGAATCTTTAACCCAATTAGTTTTACCAATAAGAACTTACTAAAATAGGCAAAAATAAGAAATTTGTCTATTTTTTTTCCACAATATACAAAATTCGACCTTTTTCGACAGTAGAATATAATATACTGAGAACCAAAAAAAGCAGAAAATGCAATAAGGGGAGAAGGAAAAATGCAGGAAAAAACATATGAAATTAATGACGCTACGTTAGCGATTCTACCAGAGAGTTTGAACAAATCACGTATTATGGAGGAAGATTTTGAGTATGAAGTGAATCAGAATCCTCTAAGCCTAATTAATTATAGTTGTAAATACTTTGGTAGCACTTATGAAGGAAGAAGGGATGGAGCAAGAGAAATATTATTAAGTAAATACAAATTACCGATTATGATAGAAGATAGTCAAAATTTAGTCTTTCTACCAACAGAATCACCAGAAAATAACGATTGTATTTGGTTAGCTCTAAATAAAATTAAAAAAATAGACAAAGTAGAAGCATCCGAACCAAAAACAAGTATCGAGTTTTTAAATGGCCAAAAATTAATTGTAAATATCTCTTATAAATCACTCCAAAATCAAATTTTAAGAGCCAGTCGATTAGATTCCATCTTAAGAAATAGAAAAAATCAAGAAAAATTATAAAAAAATGCGAAGAAATTCGCTTTTTTCGTGCTTAAACAATCGAACTATGATATAATAAGTATGCGTGTATAGGAGTACTAAAAGAGGGTTAAGGTGATAATATGAGAGTTTTTTTAAGGAAAAAATGATAATATCCAAATTAAATTTAACAAATTTTAGAAATTATGCCACTTTAAATTTAACATTTAGTCCGCATATGAATATTTTTATTGGGAATAATGCCGCTGGAAAAACGAATATTCTAGAAGCAATTTCCATATTAGCTTTAACAAAATCTTATCGTAATGGCACCGAACTAAGCTTAATCAAAGAAACAAAACATAAAGCCAAAATAAATGGGGTAATCAAAGAAAAAAATTCTAGAAAAGATTTAAGTATTGAGATTACAGAAAAACAAAAAGAAGTTAAAGTAAATGGAAAAAATATTTCTCGTATTGCTGATTATATTAAAAATTTTCATGTGGTAATATTCACACCAGATGATTTAGAAGTTATCAAAGGATCTCCCAATATTCGCCGCAATCTTTTAAATTTAGAATTAAGTCAAATCTCCCAAAAGTATTTAGCCACTTCGAATGAATACAATAAGATTTTAAAAACGCGCAATGAATATCTTAAAATTCTATTTTCTAATCATATTGCTGATAAAACATATCTTGATATTTTAACGGAAAAACTAATTGAAAAAGCAGTCTATATTTATCAAGAACGAAAAAAATATTTAGAGAAAATAGATCAAAACATTGATTCTATTTTTTTAAACATTACAAAAGAATCTTCTTTACAACTAAAATATGTACCAAACATTGAAATAGAATCTTTTGAAGAAGAACAATTAAAAGAGCAATTAAGAAAGAGTTTTAAGAAAAGCTATCATCGAGAACTTCATGCTGGTATGACTTTAATTGGTCCGCATCGTGATGACTTTCTCTTTATTTTAAAGAATAAAGATATGAAAATATATGCTTCGCAAGGCCAACAAAAAAGTGCCGTATTAGCTTACAAGCTTGCTACGATTCCAGTCTTTAAGGAATATAGTGGTACAGCTCCTGTTTTATTACTTGATGATATTTTCAGTGAACTAGATTTAAAAAAGAGAAATAGAATTTTAAAATATATTGGAGAAGATATTCAAAGTATTTTAACAACAACAGACTTAAAAAACATTTCAAAGAAAGTGCTTGCGGAAGCAACGGTATTTGAAGTGAAAAATGGTAACGTAGAAAGGAGTTTATAATGGAAGAAAAAGTAGAAACAAAATATGATTCATCTGCCATTCAAGTACTAGAAGGACTAGAAGCAGTAAGGAAAAGACCTGGAATGTATATTGGAACCACGAGTTCAAGAGGACTACACCATTTAGTATGGGAGATTGTTGATAATGCCATTGATGAAGCATTAGCAGGATATTGTAGTCATATTGAAGTAACGATTGGAAAAGATAATAGCATTACCGTAAAAGATGACGGAAGAGGAATTCCTGTTGATATTCATCCCAAAACAGGAAAAAGTACCGTTGAAACCGTGTATACCGTCTTACATGCCGGAGGAAAATTCGGTGGCGGAGGTTATAAGGTGTCTGGAGGGCTACATGGTGTTGGAGCAAGTGTAGTAAATGCCTTATCAACTTGGTTAGAAGTAAAAGTATATAAAGATAGTAAAGTATATTATCAAAAATATATGAATGGAGGCCATCCCGTTGAACCTTTAAAAGTAATAGGAGAGTGCGATGAAGATCGAACAGGAACAACGGTAACATTTTTACCAGATCAAACAATTTTTCAAGAAACAACTGTTTTTGATTATGATATTTTAAAAAACCGTTTAAGAGAACTTGCTTTTTTGAATAGAGGCTTAAGAATTACACTTTATGATGATCGAGAAGCAGATAAAAAGGATAGTTTTTGTTACGAAGGCGGCTTAAAAGAATATGTAGAAATGTTAAATAAATCAAAGCAGCCAATTCATCCTACGATTATTGATGTAGTAGGGGAAGAAAATGATGTAATGGTAGAAGTAGCTCTTCAATATAATGAAAGTTATAATTCGAGTATCTATTCTTTTGTTAATAATATTACGACTCCAGAAGGTGGAACTCATGAAGATGGAGTAAGAATGGCTCTTACTAGAATCTTAAATAAATATGCCCAAAGCAGTGGTATGATGAAAAATAATGATGATCCTCTAACAGGAGATGATGTTAGAGAAGGATTAACGATGATTGTTTCAATTAAACATCCTAATCCACAATTTGAAGGACAAACAAAGACGAAACTAGGAAATAGTGAAGTAAGAGGAATTGCCAATCGAATTTTTTCCGCAGCTTTTGAACGTTTTTTAATGGAACATCCAGATGAAGCGAAAGTGATTGTGGAAAAAGCTATGACAGCCAGTAGAGCTAGAGTTGCTGCCAAAAAAGCAAGAGAGTTAACTCGTCGAAAAGGAGATTTGGACATTACCAATTTTTATGGTAAACTCTCTGATTGCAAAAGCAAAGATGCTAGTGAATGTGAAATCTTCTTAGTGGAAGGAGATTCGGCAGGAGGTTCTGCGTTAAAAGGACGTAATAGTATGACGCAAGCAATCCTACCATTAAGAGGAAAAATACTAAATGTAGAAAAAGCAAGACTAGATCGTGCTTTATCAAATGAAGAAATAAGAACCATTATTACAGCCTTTGGAACAGGAATTGGAGAAGAATTTGACTTATCCAAACTTAGATATAACAAAATTATTATCATGACCGATGCCGATGTGGATGGTTCACACATTCGTGTACTATTATTAACACTTTTCTATCGCTTTTTTAAACCTATTGTAGAAGCGGGACATGTTTATGCTGCTCAACCACCACTTTTTGTCATTAAACATGGAAAAACAATTAAATATGTCTTAAATGAACAAGAACGAGATGAATATCTAAAAACGTTATCTCCAAATACCAAATATGAAATTGCTCGTATGAAAGGTCTAGGAGAAATGGATGCGGAAGAATTAAATGAGACGACAATGGATATTAATCGTCGCGTTTTAAGACAAATCACCGTCGAAGATGCTGTCGCTGCTGATGAAGTATTCTCTAAACTAATGGGAGAAGAAGTAGAACCCCGTCGAGAATTCATTGAGCAAAATGCTACTTTCGTCGAGAATTTGGATGTATAGGAGGGGGATTTATGGATCGTTTAGAAACAAATAATATTGTAAAAGAAGTACAAGATTCCTTTTTGGAATATTCCATGAGTGTAATTGTAGCAAGAGCATTACCAGACTTAAGAGATGGACTAAAACCAGTCCATAGAAGAATTCTTTATTCCATGTATGAATCAGGTTATACTCCTGATAAACCACATAAGAAAAGTGCTAGAATTGTGGGAGATGTTATGGGTAAATATCATCCCCATGGAGACTCTAGTATTTATGAAGCCATGGTTAGAATGGCTCAAGACTTTTCTTATCGTTATATGCTAGTGGATGGTCATGGAAACTTTGGTAATATTGAAGGTTATGGCGCTGCTGCCATGCGTTATACAGAATCAAGACTTTCAAAAATTTCCTTAGAATTATTAAAAAATATTAATAAAAATACAGTTAATTTTATTCCGAACTTTGACGAAACAGAAAAAGAACCAGAAGTGTTGCCATCTCGCTTTCCGAATATTTTAGTAAATGGTACAACAGGAATTGCAGTTGGAATGGCAACAAATATTCCACCACATAATTTAGGAGAAGTCATTGATGGTTGTGTCGCTTACATTGATAATCCTGATATTGATTTAGATGGTTTAATGCAACATATAAAAGGACCAGACTTTCCAACCGGAGCGACAATTCTTGGTAATAGTGGTATCCGCAAAGCTTATGAAACTGGGCGAGGAACGATTACGATTCGAAGCAAAGCTCAAATCGAAGAAAAGAATGGAAAACAATATATTATTATTGATGAAGTTCCATATGGGGTAAATACTCTGGAATTAAAAAACAAAGTCGCAGAACTTGTTCATAATAAGACGATTGAGGGTATTGCAGACTATCATTCTGATTTGAAGGATGGTATTAAGATTACAATTACATTAAAAAAAGATGCCAATGCTCAAGTTATTTTGAATCAATTATACAAACATACATCATTTCAAACAACCTATGGCATTATTTTCTTAATGTTGGATCAAGGAGTCCCAAAAACTTTAGGTTTAAAAGATATTATTTCAAAATATATTGATTATCAAAAAGAAATTATTATACGAAGAACCCAATTTGATTTAGATAATGCTGAAAAAAGAGTACATATTTTAGAAGGTTTAAAAATAGCTTTAGATCATATTGATGAAGTAATTAAGTTAATTAGAGGGTCAAAATCAGATGAAGAGGCTAGAAATGGCTTGATGAATCGCTTTGGTTTAAGTGAAATTCAAGCAAATTCTATCTTAGAGATGAGATTACGCCGTTTAACGGGCTTAGAGCGCGAAAAGATCGAAAATGAACTAAATGATTTACTAAAACTAATTGATGAGTTAAAAGCCATTTTAGCTAGCGAAAAACGGATATTAGAAGTAATTAAGACAGAATTATTGGAAATTAAAGCAAAATATGGAGATGAACGTCGAACAAACATTGATATGACAGCCATTGAATATATTGAAGATGAATCATTAATTCCAGTAGAAGATATTATCATAACTCTTACGAATAAAGGATATATTAAAAGAGTACGTTCAGATACCTATCGTTCTCAAAATAGAGGTGGAGTAGGTATTAAAGGTATGGCTACCAATGAAGAAGACTTTGTAGAACAAGTTATTTCAATGAAAACACATGATTACATTTTGTTCTTCTCAAATAAAGGAAAAGTTTATCGCTTAAAAGGATATGAAATTCCAGAATATGGTCGTCAATCAAAAGGTTTACCAGTAGTTAATTTACTATCCTTGGATAAAGACGAGAACATTAGTTCGATGATAGAGTTAAAAAGCAGTGAAGAAAATAGTAAGTATTTATTATTTGCTACCCAAAATGGATTAGTAAAAAGAACGGAAATAAAAGAATTTGACAATATTCGTAAAAGTGGAAAGATTGCCATTATTTTGAAAGAAAATGATCAATTAATTACAGTTCGTAAAACAACAGGCAATGATGAAGTAGTCATTGGTGCCGATAATGGAAGAATGGTAAGATTTAATGAAAATGAAATTCGTTCCATGGGAAGAGGTACCTCTGGTGTAAAAGGTATTGATCTAGAAGATAGTAAAGTTATTGGTTGTGAGATTATTAATCCAGGTCAACAGATTTTGATTGTAACAGAAAAAGGCTATGGTAAGAAAACTTACATCGATGAATATCGTCTAACGCACCGTGGTAGTAAAGGTGTTAAAGCATTAAATGTGACTGAAAAGAATGGTAACATGGTCGCTTTAAAATATATTAATCCTGAATTTATAGAAATGTTAGATATTATGATTATCACAGATAGTGGAATCATTATGAGAATGCCTTTGGATCAAATTTCAACGTTAAAACGTGCAACCCAAGGAACTCGACTAATTAATTTAAAAGATGAACAAAAAGTTGCAACCGTCGCAATTGTTGAAAAAGAAAATCAAGATATTTCAGAAGAATCTGAAAATTAAAGTAACGTAATTTCGTAAAATTATTTCCCGGGAAATAATTATTAACGGTTTTTCGTAATATTTAAGCAAAAGTTTGATGTTTCACGTGAAACATCAGGCTTTTTTATTTACTATAACTATAATACAAAGAGAGATCAATGTTCCACGTGAAACATTGAAGTTTTTCTTCGTTTTATAAGAAAGCAGAGTTGATAAAGAATTCTATATTTTAAATAAGAGATATACTAAATTTTAATATTACTTTTCGAAGAATAAAATAAACACAATTTTTGATCAATGTTTCACGTGAAACATAGGAATTTTTCCTTTACTTTATAAGGAAATAGAAATAATAAAATATTCTATATTTTAAATAAGAGATATGCTAAGTTTTAAAATTATTTCCCAGGAAATAAAATAAACACAATTTCTGATCAATGTTTCACGTGAAACATATAGATTTCTTTTTATTTTATAAGGAAACAAAACTGATAAAAAATTCTATATTTCAAATAAAAAAATATGCTGATTTTTAATATTACTTTTCGAAAAAATAAAATAAGCACAGTTTTTGATCAATGTTTCACGTGAAACATAGGAATTTTTCCTTTATTTTATAAGAAAATAGAAATAATAAAAGATTCTATATTTTAAATAAGAGATATACTAAGTTTTAAGATTGCTTTCCGAGGAATAAAATAAGCACGATTTTCGATCAATGTTTCACGTGAAACATTGGAAATTACGAAAAATCGTAAACAATTATTTCTCGAAAAGTAAATTCACGGAATTTCGTAAATACTTAATAAAAAATATACTTGCCAAAAAAAGTAAAAAAGGTTAATATAAATACGTGCAATAAGTAAATATGGAACCAGGTCAGGATGGAAACATAGCAGCCTTAACATTATTTGCTTATGTGCACTTTTTTGTATGAGGGAAAATTATGGAAAAGAAATATATGACGTTAGCTTTAAAAGAAGCAACAAAAGCTTACGAAAGAGATGAGGTCCCTATTGGGGCGGTTATAGTAAAAGATGGTCAAATATTAGCAAAAGCACACAATCAAAAAGAAACAAAGCAAAACGTAGCAGAGCATGCGGAAATGATTGCAATCCGTAAAGCTTCTAAAAAAATTAAAAACTGGAGATTGAGTGATTGCGAAATATATATTACATTAGAACCCTGTCCTATGTGCGCAAGTGCTATTCATCAAGCCAGAATCAGTAAAGTATATTATGGATGTACAATAGGAGAAAAAAATAATTCTGAAATAATAGAAAAAATTTTTTCCACAACAAATAGGAATCAAAAGGTTACACATGTGGAAAACTTGAATTTGGATGAATGTCATCAAATAATTCAACAATTTTTTAAAGATAAAAGGAAATAAAACATTTGTTCTATAAAATGAAATAATATGCTTGGAAATAAAATAAAATATGCTATAATAAATTATGTAATGGGAGTGATATTATGTACCAAGCATTATATAGAAAATATCGACCAAAACAATTTAATGAAGTAGTAGGGCAAGAATCTGTAATTAAAATCTTGAAAAATACTATAAAAACAGGACATATTGGTCATGCCTATCTTTTTTCTGGACCCCGCGGTACCGGAAAAACAACAATTGCTAAAATTTTTGCTCGGGCAGTTAATTGTAATAACCCACAAGAGGGAGAATTATGTAACACCTGTGAAAATTGCCAGCTTTCATCTTCCAAGGAATGCTTGGATATTATAGAAATAGACGCCGCTTCTAACAATGGCGTAGATGAAATTCGGGAATTAAGAAATAAAGTAAATATTTTACCCTCTGAATTAAAATATAAAGTATACATCATAGATGAAGTACATATGTTATCCATTGGAGCTTTCAATGCCCTATTAAAAACCTTAGAAGAACCACCGCATCATGTGATTTTTATTCTAGCAACTACGGATCCTCAAAAAATTCCTCCTACCATTATTTCACGTTGTCAATGCTTTCAATTTAAAAAGATGACACCAATAGAAACCCAAAATCATCTAAAAAAAATAGCTTTGCAAGAATCCATCTTGATTGACGATGATGTTCTAGAAGAAATCGCCAAATCTTCTGATGGGGGAATGAGAGATGCCATTGGAGTTTTAGATAAAATAAGTGCTGCGAATTCTTCTAAAATAACCATAAATGACTTTCTAGAATTAAATGGTCAGGAAAAGACGATAGAAATTGAGGATTTTTTAAACAAGATATTTCAAAAACAACAAAAAGAAGTATTAGAAAAAATATCACAGTTCTATCAAGATGGAAAAGATTTGATTCAGATAACCAAACAAACCATGAAAGTATTGAGAGATGCTTTAGTCAATTACTATTTAGGAAAACAAGACTTGCCATATGAAGAACAAGAAGCGATTGACTTTATTAACTTATTAAATGAAAAAATGATCGATCTAAAAAAAGCAGATGATATTAAAATTTCTCTGGAAATAATGATTCTTCATTTTATGGAAAAATATTCAGAATCGAAGAAAATTATTTCCCGGGAAATAATTTCTCCACCAGTTACGGTAAATAAACTGGAAGAACTTTCACCAAAAAAAGAATCAAAGCCCAAAGAAATACCAAAAGAATTACAACCAGAGGAAAAAAAAGTAAGACAAGAAGAATCCAAAGAATGGAAAAACTTAATGACAATTCGTTCCAGAAACACTTTAATTGATGCTAAAAAAACAGAATTGTTGAAAGAACAGGAAAATTGGAAGAAAATTGAAGAGTTTACTTTTGATCGGAAATTTGGTTATCTTGCCTGTGAGTTATTAGATGGAACACCTCGTGCTTCTAATGACACTACAATTATTATCAGCTTTCCTTATGAATCGATGTTAGAGAAAGGATTATCTCACTTAGAAGAATTAAAAGAATTTTACCAAAAACATACTCAATCTTCTAAAAAATTTTCTTTCTTATTAGAGGAAGACTGGAATAATTTAAAAAAAGAGTATATAACAAAAATTAAAGAAGGTTCCAATTTTAAATTAGAAGAAGAACCAATAATAAAACAAAAGGAAAATACACAACAAGAAGAAAATCAAGAATCAAAAGAAGAAAAAATGATAAAAGACGCCATCTCTCTTTTTGGAGAAGATGTTGTTGAAATAAAATAA
This sequence comes from uncultured Bacilli bacterium, assembly GCA_944331945.1. Lineage (GTDB taxonomy): Bacteria > Bacillota_I > Bacilli_A > RF39 > UBA660 > Onthousia. The sequence continues at coordinate 14,131 of CALVJC010000061.1, read as the reverse complement.
AAGAAAGAAGGAAAAGAAAATGAATATACAAGCAATGATGAAACAAGCTCAAAAATTACAAAATGACATGATGAAAGTAAAAGATGAAATCGATAAAACAGAATTTACCGCTGAAAACGGACTCGTAACGGTGAAAATTAATGGTAAAAAAGAAGTGATAGAAGTAAAAATAAAAACAGAAGAAACGCTAGAAGCAGAAGATGTAGAAATGTTACAAGATATGATAATGATTGCTATGAATGAAGCGATGGAACAAGTAGATAAAATGACAGAACAAAAAATGGGCAAATTTTCTAACGCTATGCCAGGATTATTCTAAAAGAGGAAATCATGTATCCAGAAAGTATTAGAAATTTGATCGAAGCTTTTCAAAGTTTTCCCGGTATTGGAGAAAAGACCGCTGAACGCATGGCCTTTTCTATCTTAGACTTTGATGATGAAAAAGTTAATTTATTGGGAGAAAATTTAAAACAAGCCAAAGAGAAAATACACCCTTGTCCTATCTGCAACACGTTAACGGAAGACGAAACTTGCTTTATTTGCCAGAATGAGCAACGGGATCGCCAAACCCTCTGCGTAGTAGAAGATCCCAAAATAGTATTTCTCTTCGAAAAACTAGGAACCTATAAAGGTCTATATCATGTTATTTCTGGTTTAATTTCCCCCTTAGAAGATGTGAATCCAGAAGATATTGGTTTAGAAAAACTATTAGAAAGAGTGAAAAAAGAAAAATTTCATGAAATTATTTTAGCTTTAAAACCAAGCGTAGAAGGAGAGATAACGGCTCTTTATATTAAAAAAATACTAGAAGGAATGAAAGTAGAAGTTAGTCGTCTTGCAAGTGGAGTTCCTATTGGAGCCGATATGGAATATATTGATAGTCTAACCCTAGAACGAGCTTTAGAAGATCGTAAAAAAATATCATAAATAGAAAATAACATCATATTCTTTACTAGGTGAGAATATGAAAAAAATTATTGAAATATTAAAAAAAGTAATATTAAGTGCCTTTATCCTTTATGGCTATAATTTAATTGCAACTCGCTTTAATCTAGTAATTCCCATTAATCTTATAACTTTAACTTCTGTGAGTTTTCTAGGCTTTCCCATGCTTTTTGTTTTAGTTTTACTAAGAGTAATTATGTTTTAAAGAAGGTGATAAATGTGTTAGAACAACTAGAAAAAGAACAACCAATATTTTATAAACAAGCAATCATTCCCATCCAAGAAAAGAAAATAAATCACGCCTATCTTTTAGAAACCAATAACTTAGAGGAAAAAAAAGTATCAGACATTATAGAAATGTTTCTTTTTACTCTATTTTCCAACACTTCAAAACAAAATGAAAGTGGGGAAGAATTATCAAAATTAAAGCATCTTATCCATATTAGAAATTATCCTGATTTAATTGAAGTAAAGCCAGAAAATAATATTATTAAAAAAGAACAATTAAAGTCTGTAATGCATCAATTTCAAGAAAAATCAGCTTATGATACTTGTCAAGTTTATATTGTGTATGAAGCAGATAAATTAAATACAAGTGCTGCTAATACCATTTTAAAATTTTTAGAGGAACCCGAAGAAAATATTATTGCTCTTTTTATTACAAATAATCGTTATAAAATAATAAATACTATCTTATCTAGGTGTAGTATTTTAAGTTTAATAAATAAAATACCAGAAGAGATATTATCCTTAGAAGATCCCTTATTAGATTTTATAAACGATATTAAGGAAAGAAAAGCATCTCCTTTATTACTAAATTTTAAAAAGTATAACGAAGGAATTTTAAAAGATAAAGCCACTGCCGAGCAAAATCTTATTCTTTTAAAAGAATATTATAAAAGCAAATTAGATCAAAAAGACGAATCTCTAACTTTAATTGAATGCTTAAAAATAATAGAGATTATCACACAATCTTTAGAAAAGTTGCGCTATAATGTAAATATGAAGCTATGGCAAGATCGGTTACTTTTAGAACTAACGGAGGTATAAATGAAAATAGTAGAAATAACATTTTTAGAACTAGAAGACAAAAGAAAAGAATATTTCTATGAAGAAGCGGACTTCGAACTTTTAGAAAATACAAAAATATTAGTAGAAACCAAGCAAGGAGTAAGAGTCGCTCTTATAGAAGCCAAAAGGGAAGTAGAAGAGAAGTATTTACCTGAAATTACAACAAAAATTATAAAAAAAGTAAGTAAAAAAGATTGGGAACAACATCTCAGAAATAAAAAAGACAGCCAAGATGCTTTAGAATATGCCAAAAAAGTAGCACAAGATTTAAAATTGGATATGCACTTTCTAGATTCTTTTTATACTTTTGATCGAAAACAATTATATTTAAGTTATGTAGCCGATGCTAGAGTAGACTTTCGAGAATTAGCTAAAAGCTTAGCGCAAAAATACAAAACAAGAATAGAACTTCGTCAAATAGGTGTTCGTGATAAAGCCAAAAAAGTAGGAGGTCTTGGACCTTGTGGCTTATTTTTGTGTTGCAATACCTTTTTAAATGATTTTACCAGTGTTTCCATTAACATGGCGAAAAATCAAATGCTTGCCCTAAATCCTTCTAAGATCAATGGATTATGTGGAAGACTTCTTTGTTGTTTAACTTATGAAGATGAAAATTATACGGAATTAAAAAAAGGATTCCCTAATATTGGAAGTACTGTGGAAATTGCGGAAGGAACAGGAAAAGTAGTCTCTCTTGATGTATTTCAAAAAACTTATAAAGTAGAAATAAAAAATAAAGGTCAAATCGAGGTAAAATTAGAAAATAATGAAACCACAGACAATCATTCATAATCAAAAGAGAATTGATCTTTGTCAAGAAGAAAATATCTTTACCGTAACTTCCGATAGTATTACATTAGTAGATTTCATCAATATAAAAAAAGATGATCAAAAAATAATTGATTTTGGCAGCGGGATCGGCACAATTCCTCTCCTTTTATCTACCAAAACGAATCGCCAAATCATTGGTTTTGAAATTCAAGAGAAATTAGTAGAACTAAGTAATAAAACTATTAAAGAGAATCAGTTAGAAAACCAAATTAAAATTATCCATGATAAGATTCAAAATAGTGATAAATATTTTCCTCCTAACTCTATTTCTTTAATTGTTTCAAATCCACCTTATTTCAAACTAGAAGAAAAATCTTTAAAAAATCCTTCTCCTGCAAAAGCCATCGCTCGCCATGAATTAGAAATTACCTTTGAAGAACTAGTAGAATCTGCAAATAAATTATTAAAAAATGAAGGGCGTTTTCTTTTCATTCATCGTACGGAAAGATTTTTTGAACTGGTAAAAACTCTAAAGAAATACAATTTAGAACCAAAAAGAGTACAATTTGTTCATCCCAAAAGAATGAGAAATGCTACCGTTTTTCTTTTAGAAGCAGTAAAAAATGGCCGGCCAGGTTTAAAAATATTACCCCCAATTATTAGAAAGGACTAAAAAATGCAAGAGAAAGCTACATTATATTTAATTCCAACTCCTATTGGAAATTTAGATGATATTACAATTCGATCATTAAAAACATTAGAACTAGTAGATGTTATTTTTTGTGAAGATACAAGAGAAACTCAAAAGTTGTTAAAAAAATACAATATAAAAAACAAACTCATTAGCTGTCATGAATATAATGAAGAAGAGATGACTTCGAAAGTACTTTATTATTTAGAAATGGGTAGTAACGTAGGACTTGTAACAGACCAAGGAACACCTTTAATTAGTGATCCTGGTTATAAAATAGTTGAATATATTGCTAGTTTCCACTATAATATTATAAGTTTACCGGGACCGACTGCGTTTGTTCCGGCTTTAACGGTTTCTGCTTTACCTCCTCAGCCCTTTCTATTTTATGGCTTTTTAAATGCCAAAGAAGGCAAGCAAAAAAAAGAATTAGAAAAATTAAAAGCCTATCCTTTCACCATGATATTTTATGAATCACCACATCGTTTAATGACAACCTTAAAAAACATGAAAGATATATTTGGAGCTCGAAGAATAAGTATTTCACGTGAAATTAGTAAAAAGTTCGAACAAACTTATCGAGGAAGTTTAGAGGAACTAGAAAATATAGAGTTAAAAGGAGAATTTGTTCTAGTTGTAGAAGGTAGTAGGGAAAAAGTGGATTTCTCGGACCTTTCTATGATAGAACATGTTGATCTTTATATAGAAGACGGCCTTTCTACAAAAGAAGCTATGAAAAAGGTAGCGGAAGAACGAGGCCTTGCCAAATCAATTATTTATAAAGAGTATCAACAAAAAAAAGAAGGTGAATAAATGAAATTAGTTGTTGGATTAGGAAATCCAGGTCATGAATATCAAAAAACACGACATAATACGGGCTTTTTCGTTTTAGATCATTATCTCGAACAGAAAAATCCCCTTTGGAAAGAAAAATTCCAGGGACTATATTATTCTACAACGGTAGGCAAAGAAAATGTAATCTTCTTAAAACCTCAAACCTATATGAATAATTCAGGAGAATCCGTTGTAAAATTTGCACACTTTTATAAGATTGCTCCCCAAGATATTTTAATCATTTGTGATGACTTGGACCAAGCACTAGGAAAGTTTAGGCTTCGTTCCCATGGAAGTAGCGGTGGCCATAATGGTTTAAAAAGCATTGAAGAATCTTTACAGTCTCAAGAATATTGCCGTCTAAGAATTGGTATCACTAGTGAAACAAGAGAAAACATTCCCACCATCCCCTATGTTTTAGGAAATTTTACCAAAGAGGAGCAAGAAAAACTGGATCAATTACAAAAACAATTAAATCAAGTATTGGATGATTACTTCAAATTATCTTTTGCTGAATTAATGAATCAATATAATCATCGAAAGTAGGAAGAAAAATGAAAATTTGGAATCATTTATTTAAAACTTTAGAAACAAAAAACGTAGCTTTTACTGGAATGCCAGAAGAGCTTTTTTCCATTTATGTTAACCTATTATTAGAAGAAAAAGGTAAAAATATTTTAATTGTAACTTCTAGTTTAATGGAAGCGAATCAGCTTTTTCGAAAAATAGAAAATTATACCAATCAAGTTTTTCTTTTTCCCATGGATGATTTTCTAACCAGTGAGGCTCTAGCGCTAAGTCCAGATCTATTGATAACAAGATTAGAAACCTTAAAAGAAACGATAACGAATGACTCGAAAATTATCATCACCAATTTAATGGGCTATCTTCATTTTTTACCGAGTAAGAAAGAATACTTCAAGTCAAAAATAACCTTACGTCAAAACCAAGAACTAGATCCTAAGGAACTAGTAGAAAAATTAGCTCAAATTGGATATCAAAGACAAACCTTAGTAACCAATACTGGTGAAATGGGAGTCCGTGGCTTCATCATCGATGTATTTCCTCTTTCCTCAGATCATCCCATTCGGATTGAATTTTTTGGAGATACCATCGAGTCTATTCGTACTTTTGATGAAAAGAACCAAAAATCATTAGAACCACGAACCGAAATTGAAATATTCCCTTGTCATGAGTTGTTTATCTCCAATAAAATGGAGGAAGAAAAACAAAAAAATAAATATTTACCAGAATACACCAAAGTAGAAAACATCGAAAAGTATTTAGATTCTCCTATCACCATTTATAAAGATAAAACAGCTTTACTTACCAATTATGAAATAATCGAAAAAGATATATTAGAATATCGTCAAAACAAAGACCTTGATTTCAAGGGACAATATATGTTTTCCTTCCAAGATATTTATCAAAAAGAAGCTATTCATTACCTAACCCTTGATAGTCTTATTGATGAAGAAAAGACAATAATTCATTTTCAAAGCCAGCCATTACCTTTATTTCATGAAAATAAAGAAGCCATCGAAAAATATTTACGAGAAAATTTAGCCAAGAAAAAGACCATTCTCATTTGTTTAAAAGACTATCAACTTGAAAGTTTTGCGAAAAAGATATCTCTTCCATTTGTAAAAACAACCTTAGACAAGATAGAAGAAGCAAAAATAAATTTAATTCCTTTTGAAATGACGGAAGGATTCTCTTACCAAAACTATCTTTTTTTAACAGCTCATGAATTATTTCAATATCAAGAACAAAATAAAAAGTATAAAACCAAATTAAAATATGGAACTAAAATTACCGACTTAAATAAACTTGAAATTGGTGACTATGTGGTGCATGAACGTTGTGGAATTGGGATTTATAACGGTTTAAAAACATTAAAGCAGGGAGACCAATTACGTGATTATATTGAAGTACTTTATCAAGGAAATGATAAATTATATATTCCTGTGGAAAAAATAACCATGCTTGCAAAGTATACCGGAAAGGAAGGAATTGCTCCAAAAATTTATAAATTAGGAGGAAATCAATGGGAGAAAGTTAAAAGTAGAGTCAAAACGAAAGTAAAAGATATGGCTGCATCTCTTTTAGCTTTACAAGCCAAGCGTGAAAGTGAAAAAGGATTTGCTTTTTCTCTTGATAATAATTACCAATTGGAATTTGAAAAACAATTTCCATATACTCCTACTACTGACCAATTAAAAGCTACCGAAGAAATCAAAAGTGATATGGAAAAACCTCATCCGATGGATCGTTTATTAATTGGGGATGTAGGTTATGGAAAAACGGAAGTCGCTTTTCGAGCTGCCTTTAAAGCCATTCTAGATAACAAACAAGTTTTATTCCTATGTCCTACGACGATTTTATCAAGTCAACATTATGAAAATGCTCTAAGTCGCTTTCATGATTTTCCGATTGAAATCGGTCTTTTAAATCGTTTTACCACTCCAAAAGAAAAAAAACGTATTATCGAAGGATTAAAAGATGGAACGATTGACTTTGTTATCGGAACCCACCGCCTTCTAAGTAATGATGTCAAACCAAAAGATTTGGGCTTGTTAATTATCGATGAAGAACAACGTTTTGGTGTTGCCCACAAAGAAAAAATAAAAATGTATAAAACAAGTATTGATGTATTAACTTTAACTGCCACCCCAATTCCTAGAACCCTACAAATGTCAATTGTTGGTTTAAGAAGTATGTCCTTAATGGAAACACCACCCATCGATCGTTATCCAATTCAAACCTATGTCATTGAAGAAAATAATCAACTCATTCGTGAAGCCATATACAAAGAACTATCAAGAGAAGGACAAGTATTTCTCTTATATAATAGTATTGAACATATGGAAGAAAAAGTACGTGAAATACAATCTCTCGTCAAAGAAGCAAGAATAATTTATGCTCATGGTCGCATGGAAAAAAGTGAAATCGAAGAAAAAATGATGATGTTTCATCATCATCAAGCAGACGTTTTAATCTGTACTACTATTATTGAAACAGGAATTGATATTCCAAATGTTAATACCCTAATTATTTTAGATGCAGATCGTTTTGGACTTAGCCAACTTTATCAAATAAGAGGAAGAGTTGGTCGAAGTAATAAAATAGCTTATTGTTATTTAATGTATCAACCACATCGTATTTTAACCGAAACAGCAAAAAAACGCTTAAAAGTCATAAAAGAATTTACCCAATTAGGTAGTGGTTTTTCCATTGCTACAAGAGACTTGTCCATTCGTGGAGCAGGAGATATTTTAGGCAGTGAACAAGCTGGTTTTATTGATAGTATTGGAATTGACCTTTATTTAAAAATGTTAAATGAAGAAACCAAAAAACTAAAAGGAGAAACCTTGGAGAAAGAAGAAGAGACCTCTTCAAACGAACCTTTATTAAATATTTCAACACATATTCAAGATAGTTACGTAAAAGAAGAAGACTTGAAAATTGAAATTCACCGGATGATTAATTCCATTGATAGTAAAGAATCTTTAGAGAAAATTAAAGCCGAACTAGAAGACCGTTTCGGTCAAGTCAGTGAAGACATGCTTGTTTATATGTATGAAGAATGGTTTGAAAAATTAGTAGAAAAAATACCAGTTACCAAAGTAAGACAAACAAAAAATAGTATTGAATTATATTTTGACAAAGAAACAACCAAAAAAATTGATACCGAAGCGCTATTTATGGATGCTTTTCAAATTACTACTATGTTCCGCTTTAAGAGTCACTTAGATGACTTAACCATTATTCTTGATACTATAAAATTAGAAAAACATCCTATCTATTATTTAACGACTTTACTCGATCATCTATGGACTAGAATCCAAAAGCAGACATCTTGACGAAAATTTAATCTCCTGCTATTCTAAAAGAAATGATAAAGAATAGAAAGAAGAATAAAAATGAATCAAGATCTTTTAACGCAACACAAAGAAATCTATTATGGCTCCCTCAAAGAACTAATTTTAAATAATACCAAAGCTTTTATTGAGGATGATTTACTTCCTCTTTTTATGAAACCTCCACTAGAAACCATGGATATGATAAAACAGCGTCTTCTTTCCTTTGCCAAAGAAAATGCGCTTATTTTAAACATGGAACATCTTGATCAATATCTTTCTTCCTTTCGCAAGGAAATGCAAGAAGAAGTAAGAACGCTTGGTAAGAAAAGAGAAGAAGCTCTTCTAGCTGAACTAGAGAAAACAAAAAAATCAGAAGAAGAAATGTTTAAATTACTAAAAAAAGATTTTCTCAAGTTAAATCAGCAATTAAAGAAAGAATATAAACAAACACTAACTAAAGCCATTGAAGAAAATTTTTCTAAAAATATATCTTCTTTCTTTACAGAATCCGATTTAAAAGAAAAAGTAATCACGGAAATTACCAAGTTTTTCAAGAAAACTTACCCCAATCAAATCATAGAAAGTTATAGTATGAAAATACTAGTAAAAGATACAATTTTAATGAATTCTATGAAAGAACAAACAGAAAGATTTTTATTCACAAAAGAAAATTCTCATCTCTTTGATTGATGAGTTTTTTAATTGGAAATAATTACCAAAGAAAAATACCACTTCCTAAGTTTATAATATTAATAAATAGCATTTATTAAATGGTATAAAATGGGCGAAATTAGAGAAAATAACTACTAGGAAAAGGAAGGGTGCTTTTTATGAAATCAACAGGAGTGGTAAGAAGAATTGATGACCTAGGTAGAATCGTCATCCCAAAAGAAATAAGAAAGACATTACGAATTAGAGATGGAGAATCTCTAGAAATTTTTACGGATAATGAAGCAATTACATTAAAAAAATTCTCCGTTTCTGGAAATTTAACAGAAGTTTCGCAAGTTTTATTAGATATTGTATATAATACCATCCATAAAAATATTTTGGTAACGGACCGGGACAATGTAATTGCTGCAAGTGGAGAATTAAAAAAAGATATTCTAGGGAAAAGAATTTCTAAAACATTAGAAGAATATCTCTTAGAGAGAGAAAAAAATGAAAAAAAAGGAATCGAGTTAAAGCAAATATTAGAAATGGATGAAACAAAAAAAGAAAAATATAAATATGTTTTATTCCCGATTCTAGCGGATGGAGAATCCATTGGACTAGTATTACTCATTGATAATAATAATGATCTTCCTTTTAATGAAGAAGAGAAGAAGATCGTCCAAATTGTCGCTCAATTTTTAGGAAAATATATTGAAGAATAAAAAAAAGTATGTTAGAATAGGCATACAAAAGTTGTGATGAAGAGTCCTATAGAACTTTTAGGAAAGAGACTTCGGAGGGTGAGAAAGAAGCAAAAAAGTCTTTAGGATATGGCTTCGGAACTGTCATATCGATAGGTAGGTATGGCCGAGGAGAACGCGTTATGTTCAAACAAGAGTGCAAATTATTGCGAAAAAAGGTGGTACCGCGGGGAAACTCGTCCTTTTGGAACAATAATTTTTTCTTTTGGAAAGGATGATGAAAAATGGAAAAAGAAAAATACTATATTACAACCGCTATTGCTTATACTTCGGGAAAACCTCATATTGGAAATACCTATGAAATTGTTTTAGCAGATGCGATTGCGCGTTACAAAAGACAAATGGGGTATGATGTTTTCTTTCAAACGGGAACCGATGAACATGGGCAAAAAATCGAAGAAAAAGCCAAAGAAGCCGGCATTACACCTCAAGAATATGTCGATCAAGTCGCTACCGAAATCAAAAGAATTTGGGATTTGATGAACACCAGTTATGACCAATTTGTTCGCACTACCAATAAAGAACATGAGAAAAAAGTTCAAAAAATATTTAAAAAGTTATACGATCAAGGGGATATCTATAAAGGTCAATATGAGGGATGGTACTGTACTCCTTGCGAATCATTTTTTACAGAAAGTCAGTTAAAAGACGGAAAGTGTCCAGACTGTGGGCGAGAAGTAACCAAAGCCAAAGAGGAAGCATACTTCTTCCGTATGAGTAAATATCAAAAAAGGCTAGAGGAATACATAGAAACACATCCGCATTTTATTGAACCAGCCGCCCGCAAAAATGAAATGATTAACAACTTTTTGAAACCAGGATTACAAGATCTTTGTGTTTCTAGAACCTCATTCAAATGGGGAATTCCCGTAGATTTTGATTCGAAACACGTTGTTTATGTTTGGATTGATGCCTTGACAAATTATATTACCTTTATTGGTTATGATCCGGATGGAAGTAAGGAGCAATTTCAAAAATTATGGCCTGCCAATCTTCATTTAATTGGAAAAGACATCTTACGTTTTCACACAATTTATTGGCCTATTCTCTTAATGGCTCTAGATTTACCGCTTCCAGAACAAATATTTGGCCATCCATGGTTATTAATGAGTAACGATAAAATGAGTAAATCCAAAGGAAATGTTATGTATGCCGATGATTTAGTCCGTTACTTCGGAGTGGATGCCGTTCGTTATTACCTTCTTCATGAAATACCTTTCGCAAGCGATGGCAACATTACATACGAATTATTAATCGATCGTATTAATGGCGATTTAGCCAATGTCTTAGGAAATCTTGTTCAACGCACGATTTCTATGGCTGCCAAATATTTTGATCGTAAAATAGAATATAAGGAAAAACAAGAAACAATCGATCAAGAGCTCATAACGCAAATAAATGAATTAAGAAATAGAATTGAAGCAAAGATGGAACATCTAGAAGTAGCAGAAAGCATCAGTTGCATTTTCGATGTCCTAAGAACAAGTAATAAATATATTGATGAAACAACACCTTGGATCTTAGCAAAAGATGAGACCAAAAAAGATCGCTTAGAAACCGTTCTTTATCATTTATTAGAATCGATCCGCGTATGTGCCATTAAACTAGCTCCTTTTTTACCAGAAACGAGTGCGGAAATTTTACGGCAATTGAACACGGAAGACCAAAGCGAACAGTTCAATCTAAAAAATCACTATCAGTTACAAGAAGCGAAAATGCTATTCGCGCGAATTGATAAGGAAAAGTTCTTTGACACTGAATTGTCTGTAAAATAAGTGTAAACAAGCAAAGAAAAGTCTACTTTCGAAGTGACTTTTTCTTTTAATACTGTTATATTCAAAGGGTAGGACCGAAGGAAAAGAAGGGTAGTTAAGGAAAGGAAAAAGAAATGGTACAATGGATCAAAAAGTTAAGTATAGCGAAAGTGATGTTTTTGCTATTCTATGCTGTAATTGCCTTCTTTGCGGTAAAGGGTGATAATTTACTTGATAAGTTTTACTTTGTTTGTTTAACAATTTGTATGATACGTTTATTTCTTTTGTATAGGCGGAAAAATAAAAATGGTACTTCTTGAAAAGTATCATTTTTTTCGTTATAATGCAAACTATGAAGGTGATTTGATGTTTATTGATACGCATTGTCATTTAAGTAAAAAAGACTATGAAGACATAAATAAAGTGATTCAAGCAAATAAAGAAGCTGGGGTACCACTCATTGTTATATCTGGTTGTAATAAAGAGGATATGGAAGAAACTTTACAACTAGCCAATCAATATCAAGAAGTGTATGCAACAATCGGTTATCATCCCGAAGAAGCAGAAATGATAACCAAAGAAGATTTAAAATCATTAGAAGAAAAATTATCTTGCCAAAAGGTAATTGGAATTGGTGAAATTGGTTTAGACTATCATTATCGAAAAGACAATAAGAACAAGCAACAAGAATTATTTCAAAATCAATTAGAATTGGCTATAAAATATCATCTTCCTGTTGTCATTCATTCTAGAGATGCCACCGAAGATACCATAAATATTTTAAAAAAATACAAAGTAAAGGGAATTATGCATTGTTTTAGTGGCAGTATCGAAACCGCCAAAATATATATAAAACTAGGCTTTTACTTAGGCATTGGTGGAGTAGTGACCTTTAAAAATAGCAATTTAAAAAAAACATTAGAAGAAATCCCACTAGAAAAAATAGTACTAGAAACAGATAGTCCTTACTTAGCACCAGAGCCATATCGTGGAACGCAAAATTCTTCCAAAAACATTCCGATTATTGCCAGTACTATTGCAGCAGTAAAAAAAGTGTCTTTAGAAGAAGTAGAAAAAATAACTAGTTATAATGCCAAGACCCTTTTCAACCTTTAGATCTTAAAATTTTTATCTTGTTTTTCCTTCTGTTTCATGCTAATGTTAATATATAAGAGAGGATAGAAAATGAAAAAAGGTACAGAAAAACAAATAATACTAATTGCGGTAGGAATTATTGTTCTAGTAATAGCAATTGTTGGTGTCAGTTATGCTGCGTTTAGTTACAGTAAAACAGGAACGAAAGTCAATTCATTGACGACTGGTCAAATTAGCATGTCTTACAATGAAACTTCAAATGTAATTAATTTAACCAATGCGCTTCCTACTACCGATACCACTGGAAAAGCTCTCTCTGGAACGAACCAATATTTTGATTTTACAGTAGCAACAACTGTTCAAGGAGTCACAACCATTAATTATGTGATCACGGCTAGCAAAGAAAGTGGTAGCACTCTGCCAGATACCGCTGTAAAAGTATATTTAACCAATCGGACGAGTGGAAGTGACGTAGAAGAATTAGAACCAACCAAAGTATCAGAATTAACAACGACTACTTCTTCTCATACTACAAGTACTGGCGCTCCAGCAGGGCAATATATTTTAAAATCTAGTACTGCAAATAGTACAACGTCAAATACTTATCGTTTAAGGATGTGGGTAGCAGATGATTATACCAGCTTATCAACTTCACAATCTTATAAACTTAGAGTAAATGTCTATGGTAAAGCCGCTGCTGCTTAATTAGAAGGAGGAAACAATGAAAGAAAAACCATCAAAACAAATGATCCTAGCAATTTTAGGAGTAATTATTTTAATATTAGCTGTTGTAGGAGTATCATTCGCCGCTTTTCGTTATTCCAAAATAGGTGAAAGAGTAAATACTATTACCACAGGAAGTATCGTTATGAGTTATAACGAAGTAACAAACGGAATTAATCTTGTAGATAGTTTTCCAATGAGTGACGCTGCTGGAATGGCTTTATCTGGAATGGAAACAGATAAAGAACAATACTTTGATTTTAATGTTAGTGCTACCGTATATAGTCCAACCGTTATCAATTATGCTATCACAGCTACGAAAGAAGCAGATAGCACACTACCAGATAGTGCAGTCAAAGTTTATTTAACAAATATCAACGATAGCAGCGAAACTGCTGTCTTAACTCCTACTTTAATTTCAAATTTAAGTAAAGTAGAAGAAGCCGATAATATTAATACTGGTGCACCTCTTGATCAATACATTTTAAAAATAGATTATTTCACTGAGCCTGAAATCCGTTCTTATCGTTTAAGAATGTGGATTGATGAAAACTATCGCTTACCTGATGAACAAGAAACTTATAAGCTAAGAGTAAATGTTTATGGAAAGGCAGCGGAATAACAAAAAAAGGACATCTAAAAAAAGATGTTCTTTTTTTATGTATAATTAAATCAAAAAATACAAAGAATAAGGATGAAATGAAAAAAACTCTTTTCAAAAGATTAAAAAATTGGTATATTAAAACTAAGGAGGATAGAAAATGAAAGAGAATTCATCAAAACAAGTGTTGCTTTCTGTATTAGGAGTAGCAATTTTAGTAGTTGCAGTGGTAGGTGTTTCATTCGCAGCTTTCTCTTATAGTAAAACAGGAGAAAAAGTAAATACGATCACCACCGGTACTATTACGATGGAATATACGGAAGATACAAATGGTATTAATCTTACCAATGCTCTACCTATGTCAGATG
>CALVJC010000060.1 GCA_944331945.1 uncultured Bacilli bacterium | reverse complement strand
GTATAAGGATCAAAAGCTTTTCCATCTTCATCGGTGGTGGGAATGGCATATTTTAGTTGAATTCCATTACTCGTTGATTCGTCTAGCACTAAATCAAGATCTCCTACCGTAATCGTTAAATTCTTAGTACCCGTAATCGTTTGACTTAACCAAGCATAGGATAAGCCAACAAGTAAACACACAAGCAAAATAATCGAAAAAATAATAACAATTTTCTTTTTTCCGAACTCTTGCAATTTCTCTTTCATGATTTCACCTTACCTTATAAGACCATTCTATCATAAAAAAAGAAAGAGGCGTACCCTCTTTTGCAAAATTTTACATCATTTTATGTTCAACATCTTCTGCAACTTGTAACATTTTGGTTTTGATCTTCTGTAATTTATCTGGGTTTTTCTTAAAATACATTACCATACCAGCACCGATACCAGCTAAAACAGCTGCAGATAAAAACAATTTCTTCTTATCCATGTTATCACGCCTCCTAAGAATAGTATGGAAAAGAATTTTTAAATTATACCGTTTTTTAAATAATAAGCTAAGGTTGTTTTTCTAATTTGTTCTTGATTATTTAAAACTGCCATTTCAAAAGCTTTAAAATTACCAATTAAAATTAATTTTTTCTTACTTCTTGTAATTCCCGTATAAATTAGTTTTCGATAAAGCATTTTTCGAAAAGCCATAACCAAGGGAATGATCACGACATCAAATTCACTTCCTTGACTTTTGTGAATGGAAATGGCATAAGCATGAGATAACGAAGAAAACATCGCTGGTGTATATTTTACTAAATTCGAATCAAAATCAACATACATTTCTTTTTTACCAAAAGTTTTTATATTTTGAATATAACCAATATCTCCATTAAAAACAAAATCATCTGGCATATTACTTAACTGAATGACTTTATCTTCTTCCCGAAAAACAACTTCACCACTACTGATTTCTTTTTTGATTCCTTTTTTGGGATTAAATAAATTTTGCAAATGCTTATTAATATTATCGATCCCATTTTGTGTTTTATACATGGGCGCTAAAATTTGAAGTTCATGACTTTCATAACCTTTACAAATCTCTTCCATTTTCGTTAATACTTCGGCATCCGCACAAGGAATAAATTGTAAGTCTTCTCCTTGATCAAAAATGTCTTTATCAATAATTCCTTCTTTAATATCATGTGCCAGTGTAATAATATGAGAATCTTTTCCTTGTCGATATAAATTTTTCAAAGCAATCACTTCTAATTCTTCACTTTGAATCATGTCTTTTAATACTTCACCAGGACCAACACTTGGAAGTTGATCCGCATCACCCACAAAGACAATTTTACAATTGCTGGATAATCCTTTTAATAAGTTACATAATAACAAAGTATCGATCATACTGGATTCATCCACAATCACAAACTTGGCATTACTCCGATGATATTCATTTACTTGAAAACGATTATTTTCTTTATTCCATTTTAAAAAACGATGGATGGTTGAAGCCGGAAAATGCGTGGTTTCGTTCATTCTTTTGCTCGCTCTACCAGTTGGTGCTAGTAAAACTAAGTTCTCCCTGATTTTCTCTTTCTGCTCAGGAAAAAACAATTGATATAAATCAATAATCCCCCGAATAATCGTTGTCTTTCCCGTTCCAGGACCACCGGTAATCACCACCACTTGCTGTAAAATTGCTTCTTTCATGGCCTTTTTTTGTTCTTCATTATAAGTAATATTATTTTTCTTTTCTATTTCTTCAAGATAAGTATCAATCTTTTTTTCTTTTAACTTCTCACTATGAGCCATCATCCGTAATCGTCTTGCAATGAATATTTCCGCATCATAATACTCTTTTAAATACCATCTGTTATCCCGTTCCACAAGTCGTTCTTCATCCATTAAACTAGTAAAAGCTTCTTCCCCTAATTCTTTAGAAATAGAAATTTTTAAAACTCGTTCCAAAAAGCTCGTCACTTCTTCTTGTAAGAAATAGGTATGCCCTGCTACATTCGCTAATTCTCTCATGATATAGATAATCGCTGCTCGTACTCGTTTTAAATCATCTTTTTCTACTCCATGATATAATGCAATACGATCGACCTGTTGAAAAGAAATTTCCTCGATATCATAATAGATTTGATAAATATCTTCCAAAAGCACCTGTTCTGCCTTTTCTTTGTAAAAATGATAGATCTTCATACTTTCTTTGGTCGAAAAGCCATAATTAGTTAATTGTAAAATCGCCTCATAACTTCCTTGATACGAAAGAAGTCCTTGATGTAAAATATCGATTTGTTTTTGGGTAATGGAGGGAACACATATTAAGTCTGATGGATGATGTAAGATCACTTCAAAAGTATCTTCATGAAAGACATTGACAATTTTTTCGGCTGTCTTTTTCCCAATTCCGGAAAAAAGTTCAGAAGAGAGAATTTCGATCATGGCATGATTTTCCGTTGGCATAATTCTCTCAAAACGATTGACCGCAAATTGATCGCCATATTTCGGATGACGCTCCACTCTTCCTTCCAAAAGATAGGTATCAATCTCATTCAAATCTGGAAAATAGCCTGTAAAAGTAATAGTCTGTCCAACCCATTCACTCAAGTCTTCACTCGTTTCTTTTACTTTAAAAAGACCTATCAAATAACCATTCGAAGAAGAAAAGATCGCTTTCTTATAATTTCCTTTTAGTGATGACATACTTCACGCTCCTTGACTTTTCCTATGACATAAGTTGGGAAACAGGTCTCTACTTCAACGGTCACAAAAGTATTCACGGGTATTTCCCCTTTCACTTTCACTTTTAAATAATTTGAAGTATGCCCACTACTCATTCCCTCTTTACACTCTTCTATTAAAACTCCTACTTCTTTTCCCTTCCACTTATTCGCATATTGAAGTTCTAATTCTTTGGATATTGCTAAAAGGCATCTTGATCTTTCCTTTTTGATAGATGGATCAAGATGATTAAGAAGTTCCATCGCTTTTGTTCCTTTTCTTTCGGAATAGGGAAAAACATGAATCTTTGCAAAGGCCATTTTTTTCGCAAAAACACAAGTCTCTTCAAAATTTTCTTCTGTCTCTCCAGGAAATCCGACAATAATATCCGTGGTAATCGAAATATCAGGCCGAATCATTCGAACTTTTTCTATAATATTCGCATATTCTTCCAAAGTATACTTTCTTCGCATAGCCCGTAAAACCGCATCACTTCCCGCTTGCAAAGGAATATGTAAATGATCGACAATCACGGAAGAATTTCTAAGAACTTCCAAGACTTCTTCCGTTAATTCCGTCGCTTCAATACTAGAAATACGTAGTCTTTTTAACCCTTCGATCGTTACTAGCTCTTTTAATAAATCCGCAAAAGAAGTCCCCAAATCAACCCCATAATTACCAGTATGAATTCCCGTTAAAACAATCTCCTGATAACCATTTTCAACTAATCTCTTCGCTTCTTCTAATACTGTTTCAGGCTTTTTACTCCGACACTTCCCACGAACATAAGGAATAATACAATAACTACAAAAATTTTCACATCCATCCTGAATTTTTAAAAACGCCCGACATCTTCCCTCAAAATGACTTAAAAACATATCTTCAAACTTCTCTTTGGGATCCATCGGAACATGAATTTCTTCTTTTTTCACAAAATACTGATCGAGTAAAGAAACAATTTCACTTTTATTTTTATTTCCTACATAAATATCAATTGCCTCATCTTGATAAGTTCTATTCGCTTCTAAAAAGCACCCCATCGCCACCACACAGGCAATAGGATTTCTCTTTTTCGCTTGATGAATCATCTTACGGCTTTTCACATCGGAAGTATTGGTAACCGTACAAGTATTAATAATATAAACATCACAAAAAGAATCAAAAGGAGCGATCTCATAACCCGCTTTCTCTAATGTTTCAATCATGTATTCACTTTCATAAGTATTTACTTTACAACCTAAGGTACAAATACCAACTTTCATTTTTCACCTCCAAAAGAAAAAAGTTTATTTTCTCTTTTGTCTTTCAAGAAGCATATAAACTTTCCCTTTTTCTTTCCATTTATCAGTATATATTGCAAAAAAATCTTGTTTTTGCCGTTGTCTTTGACATAAAATTTTTACTACATTATTTTCATAAAAGGATATAAACTCCTGATCTTTCATAGAAAAAGCTTTCCCATCTTCTTTTTGAAAGACATAAAGCGATGGAACTGTTGTTTCAAAAACAGTATAATTTCCTTTTTTTACTTGATAACCATCCACTTCTTTTTCCAAAGGAAGTCCTTCACCCAAACTAGATCGCCAAACAATATCCGAATAACTCTTATATAAATACTCTTCTTCCATCACATAATTGAAAGAAGTATGCCCTCTCTGATATAAATCCTTCGCTAAATCAAGACTTTCCTGTAACTGATTTACATAATGCATCAAATCTTCTTTTTTTGCTTTTAAAATATCAATATAATTTGGAACTTCTTTTCTACTTTTTAAAATATTAATCACTTCTTTATCTCTCGAAGAAAGAAAAGTATCTTCTTCCTTGTCAAAATTTTTATGCCCCAGCTCCTCTAATTTTTTACTACCTTCCACTCTTCTTAAATAATCCAAATCTCTTTTTTGAAAGAAAACCTTCTTTTCATCTTTCGTAAATATTTTCATAATAAGCCTCCTAAAAGTGCTTTTATTATATAATTAGTGGTAAGAAAAAGCAACTAAATTTGTTAAAAAAGAAAGCAATTCACTAGAAGTTATTTTTGTAAAGAACAAAAATAAAGCCGCTAGTAATAAAAAGGGGCCATAAGGAATAACCGGCTCTTTTTTCCGATAATAAAGAACAAGCGCTACCGGTAAAGCTAAAAAACTACCTAAAAAGACAGCCACAAGGCCTAATAAGGGATCAAGCAAAAGACCTATAACAAATAAAAGTTTGACATCTCCTCCTCCAAGACTTTCTTTTTTGAAAAGAAAATTTCCAAGTTTCATCAAAAGAAACATAAAAAGAAACAAGATTCCTCCGGACAACAAAGAAGATCCAAGCAACGGAAAACCTCCTTGAAAAAACCGAACAATAAGGAAACAAATACTAAAAAAAAGTAAAACAGAATCTGGAATAATCATATATAATAAGTCACTCGTTAAAACAATCAAAAACAAGGATACCCCTAATAAAGATAACAAAAATTCATAAGAAAAACCAAACGAATAATAACTAATAGCAAATAAAATTCCGGTAAAAAGTTCTATAAAAGTCGAAAAAGGACTAATTTTTTGATGACAATAACGACATTTCCCCCTTAAAAAAAGATAGGAAAAGATAGGAACCATATCAAGAAAAGACAAAGAATGATGACAATGATCACAATAACTTCTTCCTTTCACAAACCCCTCTTCTCTTCCTAAACGCATTCCAATCACACAAAAGAAAGAGCCAAAGAAAAGCCCTATCACAAACATAAAAATAAGAATCAAACTTTCCATCAAACCACCTACTGAATTTTTCCGTATATATCAAACATTGGCATAACTACGGATAATAGAATTATACCAACAATAAAAGCCAAAAGTCCAATCATAATTGGTTCCATTAAACTTTGCATCTGTTTAATCAAGTTTTTATGTAAGGATTGATAATAATTAGCAACTTTATCCATCATAACCCCAAGTTGTCCTGTATTTTCTCCGGTGACAATCATTTCATAAGCAGCCACTGGAAAAGCCCAAGAACCTTTAAAGGCATCGGAAACAGAAGCTCCTTTATTTAAATTAATAATGGATTTATTAATCAAGTCCTTATAAACCTCATTATTTGTAATTCTTGACAAGATCTCCATGCTGTCTGTAATAAAAACTCCATGATTAAGTAAGGAAGCAAAAGTTTTGGTAAAATTATAAACCTCACTATAAATAATAATTTTACTAATAACTGGAATATGCATAAGCATAACTTGAACACCTTTGCGAAACTTGCGAACTTTTTTATACATAAAAATCAAAGCAAAAATCAAAAGCACAACAGCAACAATGATCAAAATATAATTATCTACTAAAAAAGTACTAATATCCATAATGGTAAGCGTTAATCCTGGCATTTCAGCGTTGTTCGATTCATACATATCCACAAATTGAGGAACAATAGAAACTAAAACAAAAATTAAAACAGCAACAGCAATACATAAGACGATCACAGGATAAGTCATCGCCGAAACCATCTGCTTTCTCGTCTCTTCTTTAGAAGTGTAATAATCAGCCATATCATCTAAAACAGACGTCAAATCACCTGTTAATTCTGCTGTTTTTACCATGTTAATTAATAATTTAGGGAATTTATCTTTCTGTTTTGCCATAGCATCCGATAAATTTTCCCCTTTTAGTAATTCATAAATAATTTTTTGATAAATTTTTCGATGTTCTGGCTTTTCTGCTTGTTTTTCCAGAATACGCATCGAATCAATTAAAGGAATTCCTGCTTTGATGTAAGTAGAAAGTTGCGTCAAAGTAAAGGATAAATCAGCAGCTTTAAAGCCACTTCCTAAATTAATATCAATATCAAGAGCACTTCGAGGAGTAACAGATAAAACTTTATATCCTTCGTTTGTCAAGAAGGACCGAACATCTTCTGCACTTTCTCCTTCCATCGTTCCTTGTATTTTTTTCCCAATGGAATTTTTTGCTTTATATCGAAAAGAAGCAAGAGGTCTTTCTTTTGTTTTTTTCTTAGAATCCTTTTGTTCCTTCATTAGGGCTTCTACTTCATGTTGTAATGCATCACTTTCCTGTTCTTTTTTTTCTTCTTTTGAAGACGAAAAGGTAAAAAGATTACGAACAACATGATAAATTGCAATGAACGGCCGAAAGAATTGTTCCATACTTGACACCCTCTTATTCTAAAGTAATTATAGCATCTTTAACTGGAAGACACAAGAGGAAAACAACTCGCATATATTAAAACAAAGGTGATAATATGTACAATCAATACGATCCCAATGTATGGGGCAGAAATAGCACCTGGAATACAAACATGGGAGTACCAAATATGACACCAAAACATCGCTTTAATTGGAACAATATCTTAAATAATACCCAGCGAACACTTGGTATTATCAATCAAGCCATTCCCCTCGTCTATCAAATGAGGCCCTTGATCCGAAATGCCAAAACAATTTTTAAAATTGCCGGAGCGATGAATGATCGAAGCGACGAAGGAAAAGAGCCACCAAAAACA
>CALVJC010000059.1 GCA_944331945.1 uncultured Bacilli bacterium | reverse complement strand
CTGATTACAAATCAGTTGCTCTACCAGTTGAGCTATTTCGGCAACAATATGGTGGGCGATTACGGACTCGAACCGCAGACCCTCTGCTTGTAAGGCAGATGCTCTAACCAACTGAGCTAATCGCCCGAAATAACACTTGACGACATTAAATATATCAGTTAATTCTTGACTTGTCAATAAAATTTCCGATTTTTTCTTTAATTTTGCTCATTTTTTTGCTGATTCGCTTTTTCCCAAATCCATTTTTCTAAACTTAAAGCTAAATTTTTAAAACCAGAAGGGGTTTCCTCAATTTTACTGCCACGACTTTTCATAATCCGATAATCTAAATTTTTAATTCCTAATTGATAATGTCCTTGTTCACCATCATTTAAAATCAGAACACGAATGACTTCTCCTAATTCTGCATAACCATGAATATTTTTCACAAATTTATTAGAAATCTGTGAAATATGAATGAGACCATTTTCTCCATTTTCAAATTGCACAAAAATTCCATAATCTTGTATACCGCTAACATACCCCGTAACGATATCCCCTTGATGATATTTCATAACATTTCCTTCTTTTCTTCTGTATTATATCAAAAATCTCCTTTTCTTACAAGCATAAGAAAAAAGACTACAAATGAAGTCGTCTTTTTAATTCTGTTTTCATATTTCTTCCTTCAAAAATGGCAAGAAAGAGTAAAAAGAAGAAACTAATAATAATGCAAATAAACGAAGGTACAACAATGGAAACCAATCCCGTTAAAATAAGAACAAGAGGAATCATACCATAGAGAATCGTCAATAAAAAATATCCTAAAAAATCTTCTACCAATAAATTTCCTGCTAAACTCATAATTCCCATCGTAATAACAGAAACCGATAAGACAATAGGAACTACAAAATTGATACTCCAGCTATGCCATCCCGTTAACAAGTCAAATAAAACAATAAAAAAGATCGTAATAGTAACAAGATTAATAACAACTCGACAAGGATTCTCCCTTTTTTTAATGGTAATATATAGAAAACCAATTAAATATAAAAAAGATAGAAAAACATAAAGACTAAAGAAAACTTTTGTCTTAAAAACCAAATTAATAATCAAACAAACGCCACTAGCAAACAATCCTAAAATAGAAATAATTTTAAAAATAAGATTATGATTCCGAATATCAGGAGCAATGGAAGGGAAAATTGGATCCATTTTCCCAATAATCGGTGTTTGACAAAGAGGACATTTATCTTCTGTAGAAATAACTTCTACCTTACATTGCTTACATTTTGCCATATTTTCCTCCCACTAAATATTACTAACTTCATTACTACGAATTTCTACTTTTAAAGAAAGAGAAGTTAAAGCTCTGAAAAAATGTTTTTGAATATTACTATTGACGAAACGACTCGTAAAACTAATGACAAATTGATCTTCAAACGAACAAAGACAAACGATCATTTTACTAGTACTATTAAAAACATCAAACAACCGGATATAAGGTACCATCTCTTCTGGCATAGAAATAATTCCCAAATTAGAAAAAGAAGAAGTATTTTCTAAACTATTTAAATAAGCCGCAAATTTAAGTCCTAAATCTTTTAAAAACAAAGGAGCAGGGCGAATTAACAAATTCCGTTCAAAGGAAGACATTTGATTCATGCGAATACTTAACTTATCTCGTTTTAATTCTTGTTTCATAATACTATCAACCTTACGAATGATATCCGGAAGAGTATCTTCTTTTTGATAAGAATAAACAACGGAAACTAAGCCAAAAAAGTTCTTAGTACTACTGGATTCAAAATGATTCCTTAAATTAACTGGTACATGAATAACAAAGGGTCTTTTCCTCTCTTTTGGAGAAGAAGTCATAACCATAGATTGTAAATAAATAGCTAGAAGTAAAGTGGTAATGGTAGTCTGATGTTCTTTCGCTAACTTCTTTAATTCTTTTAAAGAAAGAACACCTTCTATCACTTTTAAACGTTCAAAAGAGTAGGTAGCTCCTTTTAATTGACAAGCTCTCTTTACTTTTACTTTCATCGCTTGTGGCTTTTCATAATAATGTGAAAAACTATCATCGACCATCTCCATTAACGTACTATCATAATCAACCATAACATCTTTTAATTCTTTATGAGCCAAAGACAAATACTTTCCGACTAAAACCCGAAAGAATTGCAATGCCCCTGTCCCATCCGATAGAGCATGATAGACTTCAAAATTAATTCTTCGTTTATAATAACTAACGCGAAAAAGTAAGGTCTTTTTATTTCGGTCATATAACTTACTGCAAACAGGAATATTTTCTTCCGTTACTTGAGGAACTAAATTACTTTGTTCCAAATAATACCAAAAAATACCTCGTTTTAAAGTAGAACTAAAATAAGGAAAAAGTTGTAATGTTTCTTCCGTCGCTTTTTGTAATAATTCTTCTTTTACCATTTCTTTTAACTCACACGCAAAACGAAAAACTTTTGGATCAGAACTAGAAGTAGTAGGGGGAAAGATCTTTGCCATATTATCTAGTTTAGACCAATGCGGTGCTTTATTTTTAATCATAATTGATATGTCACTTCCCATTTATAAATTGTTTGATTTGATCAAGCGCGATGAAAGTATTGGCTTTTGATTTTTTTCTTAACATAAATCCATGCAATTCTTCTACTTCAAAAAGAACGGCTTTATTTCCTGCCTCTTGTAAATGCTTTGCAAAAGCTTTTCCCTGATCCTTTAGTGGATCATAGGTTGCTACCAAGATAAAAGTATCTGGTTGACAAGAAAGATCCGCCAAGATTGGTGCCACATAAGGATTTTTATAATCTTCCTTTTTCGTTAAATAAAGATGCAGATAATCTTCAATTTGCTTTTCTGTCAATAAATAATCAGTTCCATTTTCCTTAATCGAAGGATAGGAATCAAGATCTGTATCTACCAAAGGATAAATTAAAACTTGTCTTTTCACCGTAAAACTTTTTTTATCTCTTGCCATTAAGGAAACAACCGCTGCTAAATTACCTCCCGCCGAATCTCCCATTAACGTAATATCTTCCTCAAGTACGCCTCTTTCTTTTAAAATCGAATAGAGCTTTTCTGTCGCTTCATAACAATCAGAAAGCCCCACGGGAAAAGGAAACTCTGGAGCGAGTCGATAATCGACCGAAATCACGGCCTGTTCTAATTTTTCTGCTAATAAGGAACAAAAAGAATGATAGCTATAAATACTACCACTAATAAAACCTCCACCATGAAAAAAGAGAATGACTTTTTTCGTTTCTTTTTTTGGTGTAAAAAGGAAAATAGGCACCTCATAATCTTTTATCTTTATAACTTCTTTTCTTTGCCGAAACCTTTGTAAGGGATGTCCATTTACAACTTCCACGGCTTTTCGATAAATCTTATAATTTTTCTTCATATTAAAATGAAAGCGAGAAAGAAATTTAATCCATTTTTTTTGCGATTTTTTGATTGCCATAACATCCTCCTCTTAACTAGTATAATAGAGAAACGAAAAAAAGCCTACCTTTTTTCACAAAAAAATTGCAAACGAGTTTAACGATCTCGTTCGCAAGTAGCACCAACTTGTTCATAAAGACTTTCAATATCATCAATCGATACTTTTCCATCTTTAATTAAAGTAGCATTGGAAGAATCAACATCAATCAACTTATCAGTATCAATATGTTCATAATCAATATTAACAGTAGAGGTTAAAAGATCTCCCTCAACTTCTACTTGATACTCATAATACTCAATTCCTTTATATGGTTCATAAATCGCTTCGACTTGTTCTCTGTAAGCTTCAAGTAAATCAGTATCATCGGATTTGATGGTTTCAACACTTTTTACTGAAGTAACATCCTCTCCCTTATAACGAACCGTATAAGTTAAATCGGTTGCCATATTACTTTGACTAGCAGAATTACGACAAACCATTGTTTTTTCTTCTGAAGAATCTTCCGAAGAATTTAATCCTTTTTCTTCCGTTTGATTGCTATTATTATTATCACTGGCAACATCTTGTTCTTGATCGTTACCACAACCAGTTAATAAAAGAGCAAAACACCCTAATACTACCAAAAACAAATATTTCTTTTTCATATGTCTCCTCCTAACATAACTTTAGCATGTTTCTTTTTCTTTGACTACAACTTTCGACAAATTTAAAGCAAAAAGTTTGTTACAGTGTCTATGGTGATAAAGATGCGTTATAAATTTATTTTATCTGTTCTTGCAGCAGTCTTACTAGGCGCTCTCTTAGGTCATTTTTTATTCTTGAAATATCAACAAGAAACAGAAGATGTTTTAATGCAAGTGGAAAACAAGATTTTTTTTCTTCAAGAAGGGGTCTATGATAACCAACAAGAGGCTACCGATGCTACCAAAGAACTAGACACTAAAATTATAGTCAAGCAGGATGCAAAATATTACGTTTATTTAGCCATTACCCAAAGTGAACAAAACTTAGAAAAACTAAAAAAACTTTATCAAGAAAAAGGCCTTGATATTACGGTAAAAGAGATGAATGTTACGGAGGAATCTTTTATTAATACCTTAGTCCAAATGGATGGCTTATTAGAAAAAGTGACGACGGAAGAAGAAATTGATCCCATTAATAAAGTGATTTTAGCCAATTATGAAGAAATTGTCTTACAATCGTAAAAGACAATTTCTTTTGTATATAATTTAAATGAGAGGTGAAATTATGACCATAAAAGAAATTCCCAAAACAGAGCGTCCAAGAGAAAAGCTTATGACTAGACAAGGAAGCAGTTTAGCAACCAGTGAGTTGTTGGCTATTTTACTATCCTCTGGGAACAAAGAAAAAAATGTTCTAGAGATGGCCTTTGAACTTTTAAATCAGGTAGGCAAAATTTCAAATTTAGAATATATCACCATAGAAGAGTTAAAACAGATCAAAGGAATAGGGGAAGCCAAAGCTTCCAAAATTTTAGCAGCCATTGAATTAGGAAGAAGAATCTTTTTAGAAAAAGAAGATAAAATAAAACTAGATACTCCTGAAAAAATTTTTGAATATAGCAAATACTTATTTCATGGCAAAAAGCAAGAATATTTCTACTGCTTTTACGTAGATAACCAAAGACGCTTAATTGAACATAAATTATTATTTATTGGAACAATGAATCGCAGCACCGTGCACCCAAGAGAAATTTTTAAAGAAGCTTACAAATTATCCGCTAGTGGCATTATTTGTGTTCATAATCATCCTTCCGGAAATGTCTTACCCAGCGAGAAGGATATGGAATTTACCAAAGATTTGATTGACATTGGTCTTTTTCAAGGAATTCCTATCTTAGATCATTTAATTGTCAGTGAGCATAATTATTATAGTTTTGGAAAAAATAACGATAAGGAGAATTGAAAAAATAAAAAAGAAAAGCTATACTAAGAAAGGAAGGAGAGATTAGATGTATCGAAAAGAAAAAAAGAAGAAAAAAATAATTATAATTCTACTGGTTGTACTAGGATGTTTCTTTTTACTTTTTTATTCCTTAACATCTAGTCGGAGACAAGGACCCATTGAAAACTTCTTAAAAGATGCCGCTACCATCATCCAAAAAGTAATTATGTTTCCTTTTACCGCCTTAAATGAGGAAAAAGGAGAGGATCAGAGTGAAAGTTATGTGATTCAAAAGAATATTAATGTTCACTTAGAAGAAGAAATTGAACAATTAAGAAAAGCCCTAGAACTGAATCAAACCCTAACAGGTTATGATCCTGTCAATGCAACGGTCATTTCAAGGAATAAAAGTTATTGGTATCAAACATTGACGATTGATAAGGGATCAAAGGATGGATTAAAAGAAAATATGGTTGCGATTACCAAAGATGGATTAATTGGAAAATTACAAAATGTAACAAGCTTTTCGAGTGAGATCAAATTAATTACTTCAAACGATGTCAACAATAAAGTGTCTGTTTCTATTGCCACAACCGAAGGAGAAACCGATGCTATTTTAAGTGGTTACGATGAAGAAAAAGGTCTTGTTTTAGTAAGTGGGGTTGATTCCGAAGTCCAAATTGAAGTAGGGGATAGTGTCACGACAAGTGGATTGGGAGGTATGTTTCCAAGAGGAATCTATATTGGAACGGTAGAAGAGATTTCGAACGATAAATATGGATTAAGTAAAACCTTAGGGATTAAAACAACCCAAAATTTTAACAACATTCATTATGTAACAATTTTAAAAGAAGCGAGTGATAAATAATGGCTTACGTAATTTTAATCATCTCTTTTTTCTTAGATGGAATTTTAAGTAATTATCTTCCCTTTATGGTCAATGATTTATCTTACTTTACTCCTTTTTTAACCCTAGTAGCGATTGGAATTATTTATCCTTTCTTTCAAAAGCAAGAAAAGAAGTATTTTATTACCATTTTAATCACGGGATTTTTATATGATTTATTCTATACCAATCTTCTTTTTACCAATATGATCTTTTTTGGAATCATGGGATTACTCATCTCTTTTGTCTATAAAAAAATAAATCTAAACCCGCTTACTTATTTTATCTTTTTATTTTTTCAATTATGTTTTTATTTTCTACTCTATGATTTCTGCCTGTTTCTATTCAACATTGTTCCTCTTACCGTAGAAAATGTTTTTTACCAAATAAGTCATAGCTTACTACTAAATCTAATTTATGGAGAAATTCTTTATTTACTATGCAAATATCTCCCTCACAAACGAAGTCTAAATTAGTCTTTTTCTTTTTGCACTAAATTTATCCCTTCTAGCATAAATATTATTAGGTGATAAACATGGTCGAATCAAAGTTTTATAACAAAAAGAACAATCCCAAACCTTCAAAACAATTACCCCCAATATTAAAAAAACTACTCAATCAAATCTTAATTACTGCTATTATTACCATGATAATCTTAATTGGTTTTAAATGGAATAATGATTTAAAACAAGAATTCTATAAATATGTTTATAATACTTCTTTTCCCTTCGCTTCCATCAAAGACTGGTATCAAAATCTTTTTGGGAAAGATTTACTCACGAAACCCTTAGAAACAGAAACCGAAGTATTTGAAGAAAAGCTATCTTACAGTAATCAAAGCTTATATAAGGAAGGGGTAGCTTTAACTGTCAGTGACCATTATATGATTCCAAGTCTCAATAGCGGCATTGTTGTTTTTATTGGTGAAAAAGAAAACTATGGAAATACCATTATTATTCAACAGATGAATGGCATCGATGCCTGGTATGGTAATATTGATAGTGCTAGTGTACAGCTATATGATTATGTCGAACAAGGAGCTTTGATAGGAGAGACCAAAGACCAAACCCTATACTTAGCTTTTCAAAAAGAGGGCAACTTTGTTGATTATAAAGAATATATTAACTAAAATAAAAATTCATCCTAGTACCTATTTTTTTCTTGTACTAGCCATTTTAACGGGAAATTTCATGAGTATTATTTTAATATCCATTCTTCTTTTAGGACACGAATGTGGTCACTTTCTAACCGCTTATTTCTTAAAATGGGATACCGATAAAATCGTTTTTTATCCCTTCGGTGGGATTGCCAAATTTAAAAATGATATCAATACCCCTTTAAAAGAAGAAATTCTAGTTCTTATCATGGGACCCATCAGTCAAATCATTCTTTATCTTCTACTTACCAAACTGCCTCTTTCCCCCTTACATTTATCTTTATTAACCACGATTCATTACAATGTCTTATTTTTTAATTTATTACCCCTTTATCCTTTAGATGGAGGAAGAATTCTCCAATGTTTTTCTTGTTATTTTTTTCCTTATAAAAAGAGCTTTAAAATGATCTATATCTTATCTTTTTTCCTCTTAGGAATCTTTTTTATTCTATTTATGCAAACAAAACACTTGAATTTTCTTCTTCTATTTTTCTTTCTTTCTCTGAAACTTTTTCAAGAAAAGAAAAAAATTAAATATTATCTAGAACGCTTTTTCTTAGAACGCTATTTAAAAAAATACCCCTTTAAAAGAAGGAAAATCATCCAAAAAGAAGAGGAGTTTATGCGAGATTGCGAGCACTTAATAAAAGTGGGGAATCGTTATCTAAAAGAAAAAGAATATCTAAAAAGAAAGTATGAGCAAGGGTATGGAATATGATTTAACAAAAAAAACGACTTTAAAGTCGTTTAACAATCATTATGGTGGAGAATAGGGGGATCGAACCCCTGACCTTCACGGTGCAAACGTGACGCTCTCCCAGCTGAGCTAATTCCCCAGTACCTGAATTATAGCATAGTAAAATTTTGTCTGTCAATACTCTTTTC
>CALVJC010000058.1 GCA_944331945.1 uncultured Bacilli bacterium | reverse complement strand
AAGAAGCTTTAAATATGATTGCAAACTCTAATATTCGCATCGTAGGAATGTTATTAGATCTCAATATGCCAAATGTCAATGGTTTTCAAGTATTAGAATATTTTAGAACCAACAATTTATTTGATCGGATTCCTGTTTCTATTATTACAGGAGTAGGGGATGATCAATTAGTAGCGAAAGCCTTTGAATATCCAATTGTTGACATTTTAAGAAAACCGTTCAACGAACGAGATATCAAAGCTGTAGTAGAAAGAACGATTCAGTACGCTCATTAAAAAACGGAAAAATAAGAAGCTTTATGTTAGAATAAAATTAGAAAGATAGAAAGAAGTTGAGTAAAATGGCAGAACAGTTAACAAAATGTAAATTCGGGGGGGTGTAGGTCATTTAGATCAATTAAATAAAGATCTAACTCTTTTTATCGTGTCTAAAAGAAGAATAGGATGAAAGATTACTGTTCTTTTTTGTTTTAAAGAATGATTCTATGTGCTAGAATATGATTAATAGGATAGAGCAAATAAGAGAAAACTAAGAATGAGGTGTAGTTATGTCAAGAAAGAAAGCGATTATATTATCGATCAGTATCGTTTTGTTATGTCTATGTACTTTAGGAATAACACTAGGATATTTAACAAAAACCATGTTTGGAGAAAAAGAGGTTAGTATAGTGACGGGAACCCTAAAAGTAGACTTTGAAGATTCTAATTTTCTCTCTTTAGATAATGCTACTCCGATGTCTGATAGGAAAGGGCAAGAATTAGAACCTTATACGTTTACGATTACTAATACGGGAAATATCACCGCTTATTATCAAATTGGATTTGAAGAAGATCCTGGAAATACTTTAAATACAAGATATGTCAAAATGAGAATGATCGGAGATAATGGCTATGATTCGGATATTATGTCAAGAGATAACATTCAAGAGATTCTCTTAAATGAACAAGCTTTGGAAGTCAATGAAACAGTAACCTATCAATTATGGCTGTGGTTAGATGAAGATGCTGATAATAGTGTTCAAGGAACAATCTATAAAAGTAGAGTCGTAGTGAATGCTCAAAGTAGTCCTTATGAAAATAGATATTGTTATGAGAATGGTTTTACGAATCTAGCGGATTGTATGTTAGTGATGGAGAAAGAAAGTGAAAGCGTAGAAGAAGCCAAAGAAATGATTGCCTCAAAAGGAACACCAGACTTTTCTAAGATCGCTCCTGAAGTCAGTTATCAAGAAGTAACGACCAACATGAATAATGAGAATGGTGTTATTACAACAACGAATCACTTTACCTTAGGAAAAGGATATACCTTTGATGAATCAACCGGGATTTTCACCTTAACAGATTACAATAACAACCCTTTAACGGAAGAATATTTAGATTATTATACTTGTGGTACTACCTCAGGAACAACTGCTTCTTGTACCACGATGTATCAAATCAAGGAGTTTACAACCACAGAGGATTCAAGTGGCAACATCACTTATCGAGTGACAAAGGCGATAAGACACACAATGGAGGAATCCGAAACTTCCATTTCAAGTTCAGGTCTATATGCTACCCAAGATGATGATGGAACAAGTTATTATTATCGAGGAGCCGTCAAAAATAATTATGTGTCATTTGCAGGTTATATCTGGAGAATCATTCGGCAAAATGGGGATGGAAGTATTCGGATGATCTATTCTGGAACGAGTCCAAGTGCGACGGGAAGTGCCACCTCGATCGGAAGTAGTGCTTATAATAGTAAATACCAAGATCCGGCTTATGTAGGATATAAGTATAGTGAAAACTTTAGTTTACATGAAACGGAAAACTCTACTACTACTTATAGTAACTTTCAAGAAAATAGGAATTATTATTTTGGAGAAGGGTATGAATTTGAGGAGAGTAGTAAGAAGTTCCGTTTAGCCGGAGAAACGATCCAAGGAAAATGGAGTGAAGTAGGGGAAGAAGCGATAAGTAGTTATCCTTATACCTGTTTTAGTACAAGTAGTACTGGAACTTGCAATGTAGTGTTTCAAGTGACTGAATATACCAATGCTTATGCAGCGATAGTAAAACCGATTTCTTATAGTTCAAATAGTTATGAAGGAATCTTACAAAATACAACTGATTCTACAATCAAAGGAGAAATTGATGCTTGGTATGAGCAAAACTTACTTTCCAAAACAGATGAAGAAGGAAATAAATGGCCTAGTTATTTAAGTGATGAAGTATTTTGTAATGATCGGAGTTTATATAGTGGATCTGGTTACCTTCTTTCTCCTACAACCTATTTTTCGGCTTATAATCGATTGTATAATCAAAAGAATCCAACTTTGAAATGCAGTCAAACATCGGACCAATTTACTGTCGATATTGCAAATGGGAATGGAAAGTTGGATTACCCAATTGGATTAATCACGGCAGATGAAGTTTCTATGGCCGGAGGAGCATATAATATTGCAAATACAAGATATTATCTTTATACAGGACAGACATATTTTACGTTGTCGCCGTCTTACTTCGCTTCTTGGTTCGCAGTTGCACTCGGGTGGTACGTCGGCTCGGCAGGGTATTTGGATCACAATGGAGTTACGTACAGCCACAGTGTGCGTCCTGTCATTAATTTAAGAGCGGATATTCAAATCACGAGCGGAGATGGCAGTGCCGCCCATCCTTTTCAGGTCCGCTTACTAACGGACAGTTTTGAATAAGATATTGGAAAATAAAGGAAAAAAAGATATAAAAATACGACCAGATAGTGATGATTTGAAATAAGTTAGTAGTAAGGAAGAAAATAGTGTGATTTTGATGAA
>CALVJC010000057.1 GCA_944331945.1 uncultured Bacilli bacterium | reverse complement strand
ATCACTAACCAAGGATATTCATCTTTTAAGAATTCATATTCGGCAATTTGATTGGGGGTATCTTCGTTAGGATAACCATCCGTTAAGAATAAGACTATGGTATCTCGATTTTCTTCTTTTTGATAATTCTTTAAAATACTTTCGACATGTTTTAGTGGTTGATAATAATTGGTATTTCCCGTAGAACTTAAGTTATTAATTTCATTCAACAAATATTCTTTCTCATTGGTAAAATCACTGATTAAAGTAGAACCTGTTTCAAAAGTAATTAAAGCGGCTCTATTTTCTTCATTTGATAATAAAGTTTCAATTAATTCTGTTGCATCTTCTTTAACTCGATTCAACTTATCTCCATCCATAGATCCTGAGATATCCAAGACAAAGATCACATCTTTTACGGAATTTGACTCCACAGCAATCGTATCCAAATCAAAGGTAATCCTGGCTTTTCCTACTCCCGTCCATTCGGCACTCTTCTCTATTTGCCATGAACCTGGCTCTTGTTCTTGATAATTCAATTTCTCCGAGGTAATAAACACACTTTTGACCGGAGTAAGGGAAGCGAAGGCGAAAGGTACTGTAATCAGTAATACTAACAGAATTACTCCACTTATGATCCCTAACTTTTGTTTCCCATTTAAATTCTTGATTCCTTCTTTTATCTTTTTCATGACTTTATCCATACTCTTATGCTCCTCTTATTTTAATTTTAACATAGATAACCTTTTTTACAAAGAAAAATAGGACTCTACATCCTATTTTATTATCATCTATCAAGTAACCAATCTACAATGTTCTTATGAATAATGCCATCTCTAGAAAAATCAAATTTATCCATCGTAAGGACATACTTAGGATAATTATCTTCTATCTTATGATAAACTCCAAATTCTCTTTGAACAACCGTTTCATCAGATAAAATATAAGCGACTTGAATATAAATTTTCTCATCAAACCGAGTAGCAATAAAATCAATTTCACTATTTTCTGTATTTCCTATATGAACCGAATACCCTCTAGCTATTAACTCATTATATACAATATTTTCTAAATATACCCCTATTTGTTCTTTTTTTCCTTCACTTAAAATATTGGTAAATCCTAAATCTGTTAGATAATATTTATACTTTCCTGTTAATATTCTCTTCCCTCGAATATCATATCTTTCTGCTTTTGAAATGAGATTAGCTCGAATAATATAATCTAAATAGTTATATAAAGTCTCTAAAGAAACTCCCCGAGAAACACTTTCAAAATACTTTTTTAAAGATTCAGGAGAAAAGGTCTGAGATGGAGTCGTTAATAAATACGTTACAATACGATTTAATAAATCAATATCTTTTATATTAAATCTTTTGACAATGTCTTTAATAATAATCGAATCATAGATATCTTTTAAATAAGTTTTTCGAGATAAATCATCTGTCTGCATAAACCTTTGAGGCATTCCACCCCATTTTATATAATCTAAAAATTCTTTTTCCATATCATTTCTATTTGTTATCTTTAAAAGTTCACATACTTCCTGAAAAGTAAAAGGTGTTATTTTGAAACTTACATACCTTCCCGCAATATGTGTTGCTAAATCACTTGATAATAAATCACTATTAGAACCAGTAATAAATATAGAAGTGTTTTTCGTGGCTCTTAAAGAATTAATTACTTTTTCCCAAGCAACTACGTTTTGTATTTCATCAAAAAACATATAATATTTTTCCTGATCTACCATTTTTTCTTTTACATAAGAATTCAATTTTTTCGGATCGGTATATTCTTCATAATCAAAATCTTCGAAGTTGATATATATAATATGATCAGCTGCTACTTTATTTGATTTTAATTCATCCATGATCTACGTTAAAATGACTGATTTTCCGGAGCGATGAATTCCTATTAAAACTTTAATTAAACCTTGATGATAAAATGGTCTTATCGCTTTTAAATATCTATCTCTAATTATCATAAACAAGTTCTCCCATCTAAATACATTGTATAATATTTCTTCAAACTTATCAAAAAATTACTGCATAGCGTAATTTTTTTGCATTTTTCTCGATTTATTACGGTAAAAAAATCTTCATAAATCAATTGGTTCTAATTTTTACCAATCATTGATAAAATATAGTGGTGAACTTACTATGAGCAATATTTCCAAGGCTTTTTTATTATCGTTTTTGGCTGGACTATCTACTTTATTAGGAACCATTCCTATTTTTTTCAAAACCAAACAGAAAAGCACTTTAATTGCCGGAGCTTTATCTTTTGCCGCCGGGGTTATGATCTGTGTTTCCATTACGGATTTAATTCCCGAAGCAAGAACTTTATTGGAAACGATTTTTCTTCCTTTTCCCGCCTGTCTCATTTTATTTATCTTTTTTGTCATAGGCATTCTTTTTTCCATGTTTATTGATCGAAGCTTCCCCCAAACAGAAAAGAAAAACATTAAGAATCAAAAGCTCTATCGCATTGGGATTGTCTCCATGATGGCTATTATTCTTCATAATCTTCCAGAAGGAATTGCTACTTTTCTTTCGTCCAAGGAAAATATAACGCTAGGTCTTTCCTTAACCATTGCCATTGCTTTACACAATATCCCCGAAGGAATCAGCATTTCTGTTCCTGTTTATTATGCTACTGGCTCTCGAAAAAAAGCCTTTCTCTACACATTAATCTCTGGGCTATCCGAACCACTCGGAGCCCTTGTTGCTTTTCTTTTTTTAAGTCCTTTTATCAATAATTTCATCATGGGAAGCCTTTTCAGTCTCATTGCTGGTATCATGATTCATATTTCCATCTATGAACTTTTAAAAGAATCTTTCTCTTATCAAAAAAGAAACTGGACCCTTGCCACTTTCTTCTTTGGATTTTTCTTTATGTTCTTCTCACATTTCTTCATTCATTAACCAATTTTCCGCATATCCTCTTTTGTCTTCTTAATCACTTTAATATTTTTTGCTAATCGAACATCATCTTCTCGTTGTTCTTTCCGAAACAACACCAAATCAAAAACTTCACCCTGATTTCCTTCACTAAAATCACGATAACAAAAATCTACCTTTCCTTCATCATCCAAAATAACTCCATAATGTCCATCAAATGCAATAATTTTTCCTACTTTTTTCAAACGTTATCGCCCCCTTCTTGACATACCATTATTTCTATTTTCTTGATAGGATTGCATCAAAGCCTTTTTTGCTTGTTCCATTTCTCTTTTTTGCTTAACCGAAGAGATTGGTAAAGTGACAGTTTCAAGAGTTTTATCGTCTTTTAAAGCAAGATACCAATCATCCCCTTTATAAAGAGCTTTATATTTTTTCTTCTCGAAAGGTTCAAAATCACGAGCCTTTTCTTCTTTTTGGATGGGATCAGATTCGAATAAGATAGACAAAGCTTTTAATTGCGTCATTTCTTCTTCTGTGACCTGATCCATATCTTTGATTTCGGATCGCTTCATAGCATAACTACCTTGGGCTTTTATATTAGGATTGGGATCGATTTCTTCTTCCCATGGAGTAATGAGATAAGCATATTCCTCTAAATCCGCATGCGGAAAATCATCTTTTAAAGACGTATGTTCTATTTCTTTATATTCACCTTCTAATAAATCAGCTACATTGGTTACAAAAACATACTCTAGATTATCTCCACTCTTCTTGGCTTTTTGGATCATCCCCTCCCCAATCGAATCCAAAAATTCTTTTTGATAAAATTTATCTGCAATTCCGACCGCATCATGAATCGGAGCCATCACCACAAAATTTCCTTTTCGAAACAATAAGGCCCTTGCCACAAATTCTTCCGTATCTTTCTTCTTAATGAGTAAGACATCCCCATCTTTTTCATAAAGACCTTTTAAATAAGCTTTCTCTCCTGCTCCATCAATTCCCATACAACTTCCAAAACAACGTTTGCCAATTAACAACCGTTCCGCATCAAAATTTTCCGCGGTAGCATAAGAATAGTTTTGGTAGACTCCCGATACCGGTGGAATACTCGTCTTTTTCTGTTTCATCATCTTTTCATAAACCAAAAGGTATTTTCTTAAATCCTGACTTGTCAATTCATCTTCAACAATCGTTTCTACTCGTTCTTTTCCTAAAGCCGCTAACATCAGATCATCTGCGCTACCATAAGCCTTGGCAAGACGAACAAAGCGTTCAAAATGATTCATAAACGAATCAAGAGAATCATTCGTCACAAGAGAAGCCTCTTTTAACTGCCGAAAGATCCGGGATCGATTTCTTATCATTGCTTCCAATACTTTTAAAGAACAAAACGGCAAAAGATCAAAAAGCGGAATTAATTCCTTCAAATCATTCTTCTTTTTTGTTTCATATAAGATATCTTCAAGCCCTGCTTTATCACAAGACAAAACAAGTGAACAAACATTTTGCCAATACTTTTTCTTCGTCGCTATTTTATAATAATGATAATGATACGCAAAATGTTCCTCATACAGTTCCATACTGTCTGCCAGAGAAGTTGTAGTAAGGTGAGGGATCACCTTTTTCACATATTGATTCACAAGCATCTTTCTTGTTCTTTTTGAAATTTGAGGAAACAGGGAAGCGACTACTTCCTCATCCAAAGTACCTTGTAAGAAAGCTTGGTCAAGCATCTGTAATGTTTCTTCTGTAAGGGAAAGAGATTCCTTCTTTAACATTTTCATGGTCAAAAGATGTTGATGACCCTTCTCTAATTCTCTCTTCCATTCTTCGGTTGTTAGTCCTAAAATTTCCTTTTTCTGCTCTTGAAAGCTTTGTTTAACTTTCTTCAACTCTTTGGCTATCAAGAATTTTTTTGCTGTTTTCTTTTGCAAAGGAAGTTGTTCTTTTAAAGAATCAATAAGCTTTTTCTTTTCCCGATTCGTATAATGTTCTTTTTGTTTTTTTAAAATTTCTCCATAAAATTTCGTCGTAACATGATAAGGCAATACTCCATCATGTTCATAAATTTGATATAGATGAGAAAGAATATCTTGATAGGTCTCGAGATGTTTGGAATCATCGAGAGAATTTACTATTTGAAAAGCGAAGGAATCAATCGAAGCAGAATCTTGATTTATTTTGGCTCTTTGAAAAACTTCGATTACCATATCATTAATCTGATCAAAGCTAACAAAAGGAAAAGCCTTCCGCAGACTAGCATACTGTAAAGAAGCGACACCATCAACCATTTTATTAAGCTTTTCGTAAAATTTTCGTTGTGTCTTAGAATCTTCTTCATCAAAATCAAAAGCAAGCTCCTGCAACACCAACGTAGCCAAATTTCCTCCTCCCTCATAGCCAAAACGAGAATCCAAAAAAGGTAACTCAGCAATCGCTTGATAATTTTTTTCTTTGGCAAGTGGAATCATAAAAGCGCGTTTCTCCGCCAAAGACATATTCCGATCAAAAGGAGCGTAAAAAGAATCCCTTCGTTTCAAAGAATCCATAAAAATCTTATTTTCACAAAACTCAGAATGATTCAAAAGCTCTTCTCTTGTTGGATGAAATCCCTTCTGTAAAGCCATATCCATTCGCTTTTTCGTTATCATAGATAAAGGATA
>CALVJC010000056.1 GCA_944331945.1 uncultured Bacilli bacterium | reverse complement strand
ATTGGTAGATATAATGTGCTATTTATCTTTAAGTCAAAAATCAAATTTTTAGTAAAAAAATAGCAGGAAAGCATTTCTGTATAAGACTTTCTCTGCTGTTCATAATTTTTTTCATGTTTTTATCCTGATAAAAAAGAATGAAAAAAAGAGGATTTTCTCCTCTTAAAATAGTTAGTAAGTTAATATAACTCTGGTGGCAAAATATGCTCTAAGGCTTTTTGAATCACTTGAACCGAATATGCAAGCTTTCCCTTTTCCTCTTCCGACAATTTAATCTTAATATCCTTTTCTATTCCTTCACAGCCAATAACAGCAGGGGTAGAAAAATAAAGATCATAATCACTTTGATAATGACTCACAGCATAAACTTGTTTTTGATCCAGTAAAATAGCCATAGTCAAACGCACAAGACACGAAGCAATTCCATCATTCGTATATTGTTTTAAACGTACAATTTCTCCACCCATTTTAGCTGTTTGATAAGCGACTCTTTCTTTTTCTTCTTCCGTTAAAAAATTACTTAAATTTTGTAAACCAATATTGGCATTACTCCAAGCCACAAATTGACTATTACCATGTTCTCCCAAAACATAAACTTGAATATCACAAGAAGCAACTTGTAATTTTTCTGCTAAAAGAGTTTTCAACCGCACCGTATCTAACATGGTTCCAGAACCAATTACTTTTTCATAAGGATAATCTAAATAAGTAGCAACCAACTGACTAATCACATCAACCGGATTCGTCGCAACTAAAATCACTCCTTGAAAAGAAGTCTTGGAGATATTCCTACAGATATCTCTTATAATTTCATTTGCCGCTTCCAAATCCTCCAAACGATCGCTTCTTGTCTGCTTCACCCCCGCCGTAATGACAACAACAGACGCATCTTCACAATCTTCATACGTTCCCATACGAAGAGAAATGGTACTAGTTTTTAAACTCAAACCCTGTTTTAAATCAAGAAGCTCTCCTTGAAAAGACTTTCCTTCTAAATCAATTAAAACTATTTCTGTATATAAATTAGGTTCTAAAACTAACTTTTCAATATAGCGAAAGCCAACATGTCCCCCACCAATCACGACAATTTTATTCATTTTTCTCATACCTTTCTTTTTTAGTGTAGCATATGAAAGAAAAAAAGTCGATACGAAAAAAAACACTTAAAAGTGCCTTTCTACTGCCTTCTCATTCGTAATGACATTTTCCTCCGAATCCATTACTAACGCAACAGCTTTGTCTTTTCGACGATCCTCTGTCTGTTGTTCTTTCTTTTGTTTTAATTCATGTCGAATATATTGTAATACCTCTCGACCATCATAAGAAACAAGAGCATCTTCCCCATAATTTTGTAAGGAAACCCCATTAAAAACAGCCAAAGCTGGAACTTGATGTTCCTTACAAAACTGCAATTTTTGAGAAACAGAAGAAATAGATTCCCCAGGCTCAATTTTTAAACGAACAATAGGAGAATCAGAAGCAATGTTGGGATCATTCTGAAAAGAAATAGTCGAAAAATCCACCTTTACTTCCTCCTCAAAAAAAGGATCCACTTCTCTCTCTACCGCCTTTAATTGTTGCGCCGCAGTTTTATGGTCCGCAGTTTCCAAAAAAGCAGTGGGAAATCCTGGTTCTTTCGAAAGAGAGCGAAACCCTTCCTTTAAAAAAAACTGATTGTAGTAAGTATTATCCGTAAAAACAGCATATTGATAAGCATCTTCCCCATGCATATAACTAAATTGAAATTGATCAGCACCATCTGGCAAAGCAAACTCTGGATCTTCATCTACCACCCGAGCAATTGCTAAAAAACTTTTTAAATCTTCTGATAAATCTTGTCCGTAATCTTTATGTTTATCGAAATTTTGAAGCACTGTTTGAATTTCTTGAAACAAGAAAGTTCCCTTTTGATAATCATAGTTATCTTTTTCATGAACCCCAAAAGCCGAGGCATACCCTCCTCTTCTAGTAAAGCGAAAATCATACCCTTTTTCTCCTAAACTCGCAAGAAGAGCTTTTATATAAGGTAACTGCTCATAAGAATATTCGAAAGAAAAATATGGTTTTTGATCTTTTTCTTCATGCCCCTTACAACAAGCAATAGTCTTGATCCCTTTTTGAAAACAATCCGTTAAAAGATTTTCTAAATTTTGATCTCCTTCAGCAAAGTCATGAGCAGCCTGTTGATAATCTGTAATTTGATCACAAGGAACCACCTTACCAGTATTATAATTTTCCATAATTCGCTTCTCCTTTTAAACCTATTTTTCTTTATTTACAAAAGCTTTCTTAAATCTTGTCCATACCTTTTCATTAGAATAATTCAAAACGCCATTTCGATAAATCTTTAATCCATATTTAGATAAAAGGAATAAGAAAAGAATTAAAATAGCAATGGAAATTAACACATCTCCTACTCCTATTTGTCCAAGCATAAATAAAGAAGGACTCACCAAACAAGATAAAAACGGAACATAAGATAAAACCCGAATAAAAGAACTTCCTTCAAACATACCAGCCATAATGGCCAAATAATATCCTGCCAAAAGAATAAAAACAAGTGGCGTTTGAATTTGATTAAAATCTTCCATATTCGTAGTCATTGATGCTAAAATACCAGCCACAAAAGAATAAGCTAAGAAAGATAATACCATTAAAACCAATGCCAAAGGAATCAAGGTAAGAAAAGAATCAATAAAACCACTACTAACAAGACTATCCCAAACAGAAGTAATCGAACTTGGAAGCGCTACCCCATTTCCCCTCGTACTAATCAA
>CALVJC010000055.1 GCA_944331945.1 uncultured Bacilli bacterium | reverse complement strand
TATTCTATAAAATAAAGAGGAATATTCACTATTTTTCCGTCTTTGCTTAAATTATTCAATGAGAATCTAATGGATACTTCATTATTATTTTTAGCATTATATTTTGTTAAACTATTATGATTCGTACTTTTGTCTGATTTTACTTCTATCGGAATAATTTTATTATTTCTTTGTATTACAAAATCAATTTCATTTCTATCAAAAGTATAATAATTAGGCGCATCATCAAATAAATAAGTTAACACATTTGCAACATAATTTTCTGTAAATGAGCCTTTAAATTCTTCTAATAATTTGTTTCCTTCTAAAATAATTTTACTGTCTAAATTAGACATTCTTCTTAAGAGTCCAACGTCGTTCATATAAATTTTATAAGCAGACAAATCCTGATATGCTTTTAGAGGAAAAGCACACTTATTTACTAAATAGCATTTAGAAATCAAATTAGCATCGTTTAACCAATTTAGTGCGCCCTCATATTCCCTAGCACGTGCGCCTTCTTTTATTACTTGATATATGAACTTCTTGTTCTCTCTTGCTAGTTGAGATGGTATACCATTCCAAATTAAGGATATTTTATTTGCTTCATTAGCAGTCGTATGTTTTGAAAAATCATTTTCATAAGATTCCAAAATATCTTTTTGTATTTTATTTACTTTCTCTATATCTTTATTATTAATCCAACTATATACTGCTTCGGGCATTCCTCCAATAATATAATACGTTTTTAATTTTTCAATTAACCTCTCTTCAAATAGTTTTGGAATTTCCTCAATATTCTTTGTTTGTCTCATTACTTCAACCAAATTTTCTTGATCGTCCGCAATTAAATATTCACTAAATGTCATTGGGTATAAATTTAGAAAATCAACCTTGCCTACTGGAAAAGATGTTTTAGAAAGCTTTATTCCTAATAGTGATCCAGCACAGGCGACATGATATTCTTTCGCTTCTTCACAAAAATATTTTAATGAGTTTAAGGCATTAGGACATTCTTGAACTTCGTCAAAAATAATTAATGTAGTCGTTGGGTTTATCTTTTTACCATTCGCAAGTGATAGTTGTTCAATAATTCTTTTCGGATCTTTCGTATTTAAAAACAATTCTGCTAACCCATCGTCATGATCAAAGTTAAAATATGCAACATTATCATAATTTTTTTCGCCAAATTCTTTTAATATATATGTTTTACCAACTTGTCTGGCTCCTTTTAAAATTAAAGGCTTTCTATCTTTACTATTTTTCCAAGCAATTAGCTTTTCTGTTATAAATCTTTGCATACTATCATCTCCTTTGATTTTATATTATCACATTATTTCAAAGAATATGACACATTTTATCACATTTTTGCAGCTTTTTTTAATGATTTTATCACATTTTTGTAAATTTGCGTTTTTTTATTATCACTCGGGACGCCTTCTAAAGCACTAGAATTATTTTATTCCGTAAACGTTGAGAAAACGCATTCTTTTTTTCTGTCATCTTTCTTTCCTTTCCATCAAAATCCCATCGATTCCTTGATAGTATCCTTTACGAATCGCTTTCCTTTCAAAGCCAAATTTTTGATATAAAGCTAAAGCTGGAATATTATTTTCTTTTACTTCTAAGGTGATATCCTTTTGTTCTTTTTGAATTAAAGTATTTAGTAAAGTACTAGCGATTCCTTGGCTTCTTTTATCTAACCGTACTTCAATTTGGTTGATTTCGACTCTTTCATAAATGCGACTATAATAAAGGTACCCTACCACTTCTTTTTCTTCTAGTGCTAGAAGGTAGATGCCAAAAGGATTGCTTTGTAAGTCTTTTTTAACAGTTTCTTTTAATAAAAAGGAACCTTTCCAATCGGAAAGATTATCCTTCGTTTGTTCTATGATTGTCATCTTCTATCTTTTCCTCTGCTTCTGTTTTTTTCAAATAAATTGGATTGATAAGATGGGGATTTACTGGTTTTTCCTGTTGATAGTATTCTACGATTTTTAAAAAATTAGGAGCATAGTTTTCCGCTTTTTCTTGGAAAGATGCACTATTACTGATTGTAGCAATCTCATAAGACTGTGCTTGTTCTTCCAAGGTTGTATATGGAAGGTAGCTATCTTCTACGATAGCGTTTCCTTTTTTATCATAAATGGCACCATAGACATAACCACGTCTTGCATCAATCACCGGCATTTGATATTCTTTTTCTCCTTGATAAGATAAGGCCATAGCTCGTAGAGCAGATACTGGTACGATTTCTTTTTGAAGGGTCCATGCGAAGGTTTTCGCAATGGTTACTCCGATCCTGATTCCAGTAAAAGAACCTGGCCCTACTACAACATAGAGACGATCCACATCTTGAGGAGTTAAGTGATTCTTTTCGAATAAAGAAATAATTTCTGGTAAAGCTTCTTTCGATAAGGTTTGTCCATATTCTTTTTTTACTTCGGAGAGAATTTTCTTGTCTTTTAAAAGGGCACTATATAGATAGCTCGTAGATGTATCTATATAAAGTTCGATCATAGAATGGCCTCACAAATATCTTCATATTTTTGTCCATGAGGAGTAATAACGATCATTCTAGCATTCTCTTCTTCTCCATAGGATTTGAATTTAATATCAAGGCGTTCTT
Source organism: uncultured Bacilli bacterium (assembly GCA_944331945.1). Classification (GTDB taxonomy): domain Bacteria; phylum Bacillota_I; class Bacilli_A; order RF39; family UBA660; genus Onthousia. Next base: position 2,474 of record CALVJC010000055.1, on the reverse strand, counting down.
CTGGAAGATAGTCTTCAATCATGTCTGCCCACTCGATAATCGTAATGCCACCTTTGGTAAAATATTCTTCAATTCCAAGTTCTTCCGCTTTCCCATCTAAACGATAAACATCCATATGATAAAGAGGTAATTCGCCGGTTGTATACTCTTTAATAATATTAAAGGTTGGCGATGTTACTTCTTCTTCCACTTCTAAGGCAGCGGCGAAACCTTTCGTAAATACTGTTTTTCCACTTCCTAAATCACCAGTTAAGCAAATAACCATATTTGGAAAATGCTCTGATTCTATATTTTGAGCTAACTCAATGGTATCTCTTTCACTATAAGATGTTATTTTATAATTCATAATGTTCCCTCTTTCCGTCTAGTCTATTATAGCAAGAACATTGGAAGCTTTTCAAGATGATCTCAAAAATTCTTTCTACAAAATTTTGACAAAAGAAAAAGCATTTTTTAAGGATGCTTTTTAAAAACTATTTTCATTTCGTAATAGAACAGATCCTAAGATTATAGTATCTTCGGTATAATCCAAGGTAAGACTGATATAACCTCCTGAATAAGGGGCTTCGGTTACCGTTAGACCAGTTCCATATAACATATTATTTGTTAGATTGGTATCTTCTTCACTGGCATACAATACCAATTGATTATTGCTTATGGTGAAAGATCCGTAAATAGTAAATTGTGAATATATATCTTTATGAACGAATTCATAAAAATTATGTTGCGGATCGATTTTTGCGGATAATGGTACTTTCACCTCGTGTGAAATCAAAGCTAGGGTATAGGTTCCGTCTTCACTACTGTAAAATTTTATATCGTTTTGATCTGGAGTTTCTATTTCTTCTGGTTCCTCTTCTTCCTCTGTTGTTTCTTGAGGTGGTTCTTCCACTACTTCTTCTGTATTGTTATTTTCATTTGTTGGCTGAAAAATAAATTTGTCTAAAACAATATAAGTACTTAACCCTAAAATGATGATAATCAAAATCACTAAAATCCCCGTATGTTTTTTTCCATCTTTTTTCTCCTTTCTTTTTATTATAGAAGGAAGGAGAGATAATGGTCAACAAGCCAGTGTTTCTTTTTTTATATTTTACTTGTTTTTACAAGTTCCTTTCATTACTACCTTCCTACTTTTCAAAAGAAAAAGAGTCTATTCCTTTTCATTAGACTCTTTTGAAATTTCTTCAATACTCTTGTTCTTAGCATTTAGTAAAGCCATACTTGTCCAGCTTGAGGTTAATCCATAGTCTATATAGATTAATTGACCTGACATGTAAGAACAGATATCGCTTCCAACGACTACCATAGGATAGCCCATATCTTTTGGTTCTGCAGCATAGCCATTCCAACTTTTTAAGAAGATATTTTCAATCATAGCTGCTCCTTCTTCGGCGTTTCCGGTTGGACTCGTTGATTTGTTAAAGTCGTCGGTTAGACCGGTCGTCGTATCACCAGGATTAATCGCATTAATGCGGATTTTTCGACCAATAAATTCTTGACTCATACATTTATAAGTGACATAGGAAAGCAAGCATTGTTTGGCAAAAACGTAAGAACTTTCAATTAATTTTGGATGTTCTTCATACCATTTCATTGCTTCTTCCCAAGCTTTGATGTTGATCAGTTCTACCGCTTGCGGATAAACTTGTTGCCATCCAAAGCCTCCTACTGATGCTATAAAGGTAACAGAACCATGATCGGAGATTCGATCTAATAAGCTTTCCGTCATATATTTTTGACTATAAAAGTTTACTTTTTGCACTAACAGTTCTTTTCCTTTAAAGCCAGCAATACCGTGGCATAGGAATAAAGCATCAATCTTTTGTGGTAAATCATTGATAATTTCATCTATTTCTTCTTTGTTGCTAAGATCGGCTTGATAAGCTTTCTTGACTGGTAAATCAATTGGATCCTTATCAATGGCATAGACTTCTGCTCCTAATTCTAATAATAATTCTGTAGCAGAACGACTCATGCCGGATGCTGCTCCTGTAATTACAACGGTTTTTCCTTCATATCCAAATAATTTTTTTAAATCCATATTTTTCTTTTCCCTCCTATTTTTATTGTATCACGAAATGGAAAAAGAGAAGAAAACGAAGTACTTTTCTTTACTAATTTGTACAAAAAAAACGTTGATACCTAGAAGATATCAACGGAATAAACAAAAAAATTCTTGGCAACTTCCTATTTTTGCATTCACTATCGTCGGCGTAAGAGTGCTTAACTTCTGTGTTCGGGATGGGAACAGGTGTACCCACTCTGCTATCGTTACCAAGAAAAATATTTAGAGAAATAGTTCTCTGAAAACTTAGATATTGTGTTCATCAAATTAATATATAGGGTTAAATCCTCGATCTATTAGTACTAGTCAGCTCAACATATCACTATGCTTCCACCTCTAGCCTATCAACCTCATCGTCTTTGAGGGATCTTACTATATAAAATATGGGAAAACTCATCTTAAAGTT
>CALVJC010000054.1 GCA_944331945.1 uncultured Bacilli bacterium | reverse complement strand
CATAACCACGTTCTTTTAAAGTATCAATGGTTTTCGCATACGTACTAGGTCGACCAATTCCAAGCTCTTCCATCTCTTTAATCAGTTTCGCTTCTGTATAACGAGCGGGAGGTTTGGTAAAGTGTTGTTCTTTTGTAATTTCTTGGGCTTGATAATTCTTACCTTCTACAAGATTCGGCAAAATTTTATCTTCGCTTGATTCATATTCTTGATATACTTTCAAATAGCCATCAAAAACAAGGACTCCTCCAGTCGTTTTAAACTGATAGCCCTGATTATCCAAAAGAACGGTTGTCTGATCTACTTTGGCATCCGCCATCAAAGACGCAAGAGCCCTGGCATAAATCAAAGAATAAAGCTTATATTCATCCTTAGTTAAATATTTCTCCACCTTTTTAGGACTTCTTAAAATACTCGTCGGACGAATTCCTTCATGCGCATCTTGCACATTTTCTTTTTTCTTTGTTTGTTTGGCGTAACCAATATAATTTTTTCCATAATTTTCTTCAATAAAATGATAAGTACTACCAATAAATTCATCAGACAAGCGAACAGAATCCGTTCTCATGTAAGTAATTAAACCGGTAGTCTCCGTTCCTAAATCAATACCTTCATATAACTTTTGAGCAAGACTCATCGTCTTTTTCGCTGTAAAACCTAGTTTTGTCGAAGCTTCTTGCTGCAAAGTCGAAGTGATGAACGGAGGACGACTCTTTTTATTTTTTACTTTTTTCTCAATACTTGAAAGAAAAAAATCAGGTTTCAAACCACTTAATACTTGATCAGCTTCTTGTTCATTGGCAAGATGAATTTCTTTTCCTTGATATTGAAACAAATCAGCATCGAAGCCCTCAAAACAAGCCGTAATCGTCCAATACTCTTCTTGCTGAAACGCTTCAATTTCTCTTTCCCGATCGACAATTAATTTTAAAGCGACACTCTGTACCCTTCCAGCACTCTTCGCTTTAATCTTCGATTGCAATAACTTTGAAAGCCGAAAACCAATAATTCGGTCCAAAATCCGTCTTGTCTCCTGACTCTTCACTAAGTTTTGATCAATCTTTCCTGGATGTTTGATTGCTTCAAGTACTTTATCTTTCGTAATTTCATGAAACAAAACGCGATCATAACTATCATCAATTCCAAGAGATTCTTTCAAATGCCAAGAAATCGCTTCCCCTTCCCGATCAGGGTCGGTCGCTAGAATAACATGATCACTTTCTTTGACTAACTTTTTTAAATCACTAATAATCTTCTTTTTTCCCTTTAACGGAATATAATTTGGCTCAAAGCCATGTTCGACATCGACACCTAAGCCAAGCTTTCCAGAAGTCGCTAAATCACGAATATGTCCTTGACTCGCTACCACTTTATAATCTTTTCCCAAATATTTTTCAATGGTTTTACTTTTACTCGGACTTTCGACAATTACTAAATTTTTGGTCATTTCATCGTCTCCTTCTTTTTCACTTATACTCTATCTTAGAATCACTTGTCAATCATTTTTTGCAAGAATTAATAAAAGGGATGATCAATTTCTAAAACAAAATAATAAGAAATCGGCTCCTCTTGAAAGCCCTTTTTCAAAATTCCCACCAATTCTTTCTTGGAATAATCTTTTTCAAACGGAACCACCACATCAAAAATCAAATTTGTATGACTATCTGAAGTTACCACCCGAAAGTCATGAATTTGTAAAGAACTGTCAAATATCTCTAAAATGGTTTGTACCTTTCTTTCTAATTGATTTCTTTTTTGATCATCCAAATCCAAAGGATCGGTATGAATGGTTAAATAAATACCATATTTCTCTTTCATTTTTTTCTCTAAATTATCCATAATATCATGAGCTTCCACAATATTCATACTGCTTGGTACTTCGGCATGAACGGTTACAAAATATTTTCCTACCCCATAATTATGAACCACTAAATCATGAATTCCCCGAATCTCTGGACAACTTAACAAATAAGATCGAATCATCTCAACCTCTTCTTGTGTCGGAATACTTCCTAATAAGGGAGTCATTGTTTCCTTGATCATTTGATAAGCGGAAAATAAAAGGAAAAGAGAAACCAAAATTCCCATATAGGCATCTAAGTTAAGATGAAATACCCCCATAAGAATCATCGAAACAAGGATCACCGCAGTAGATACAATATCATTGCGGGCATCCACAGCATTGGCTTTTAAAGTTTTAGAATCAAGCGTTTTTGCAAAATCAGAATACACGATCATTTGCAAAAATTTTCCCAAAATAGCCACCCCTAAAACAGGATAAGTTGCCAAAGAAAGAGAAAGTTCTTCTGGAGCAATGATTTTATCCATCGATGACTTTAAAAAGAAAAGCCCCATCACAAACATAAAAAAAGAAATAATTAAACCACTAATATATTCATATCTCGCATATCCATAAGGATGAAGGCGATCGGGTTTCTTTTTGGCTAGATGAAATCCAACGATCGTTACAATACTTGAAAAAGAATCGGTCAAGCTATTGAAAGCATCCGCAATAATCGTAATACTATGAGAAAAAAGACCAATCAAAAATTTAATGAAAAACAAAAAAAGATTACTAACAATCCCAAAAGCACCTGCCAACATCCCATAATGATTTCGCACCTCTGGATCATTTTTCTTTTCCTGTCTTTTTTGCATTCGTTTCCTAAGCATGTCATTCACCTCTATTTTTTCATCTCTTCTTGCAACAAAATATTTCTTACCGGTCCATAACTTTTTCGATGTTCTTCGAGTACCCCATATTTCACTAAAGCTTCTAAATGCTTTTTCGCGGGATATCCTTTATTATGTTTAAAATCATACATCGGATATTTTTGATCCAACTCAATTAACATACGATCTCTTGTCACTTTTGCAACAACCGAAGCCGCGGAAATGGTAATACTTTTTAGATCCCCTTTAATAATCGAAGTACTAGGAATATCAAGATCCAGTTTCATGGCATCAATTAAAACATGCTCTGGTTTAGAAGAACAATTAGAAATAGCCATCTTCATAGCCTCTTTCGTCGCTTCATAAATATTAATCTCATCAATCCGCTTCGCCGAAACAATTCCAATACCAACACCAATCGCTTGTTCCATAATCATCGGATAAAGTTCTTCTCGTCTCTTTTCCGATAACTTTTTTGAATCCGTTAAACCCGGTAACTCAAATTTTTCCGGCAAAATAACACAAGCCGTTACCACAGGTCCCACCAAAGGACCTCTCCCTACTTCGTCCACTCCTGCAATCAATGTAATTCCTTGTTTTCTTAACTCTCTTTCATACTGATAATTATCCATTACTTATCCCTCTTAAAATAATCATTTTCAAATATCATATAAAGAATCGCTGGATAACTACTAATATACTGTATTTGTTCCAACAATTCTAATGGTATTTTTTGATCTCTGATAGAAAATAAAAACCGAGTAATCTCATCCCCACTATCAAGAGATAACATCACTTCTTTCCCTAAAGCTAATTGCTCTTGAAATATCTTTTGATCAAGCATTTCTACTGAAAAAATATAAAAATCAACATCAATATAAGTACTATTATTGATATCTAAAACCACTCCTAATTTCCGCTCGGTAATCAAACGTTTCATCGCATATAAAAGATTATAACTAGGACTACACAAAGAAATATTTAACATAGGATATTGTTTTATAATATCCAAAACGACTCTGACATATTCTTGATTCTCCTCTACCATTTTTGGAAGATTTTGAATTAATACCGCTTCGTTTAAGGGTAATAAATTTAAAATAAATTTTTGCTGCCCACTTAAATTCATCTTTAGGGCATCTTCTAATAAAAAGACATCAAGAAAACTAATCTCTGCTAAATCACTATTTTGAATAGTATTAATTGTGGTTTGATTACTGGTTACCGGAGAAAAAACTAATATTTTTTTATCTTTGGTCATCACCACATCTAACATAATTCCCTGTACCGCATCAATCTCTTGCAAGATTCTTTCCATAAATTCTCGATTGTTGTAAAGGTTACTTTTTCGCGCAATAATCTGCATAAACCAAACATCCTTTCTTTTCCATTTTATGAAAAGAAAGAAAAAGAAATGCTTATTGTAAGCGCTCTTTTATTTTACTAGATACTTCTTTCATATCACATTTCCCTTTTACTTTAGGACTTACAATTCCCATGACTTTACCCATATCAGCCATACCAGTTGCTTTTGTCTCTTCCATCACCATAGAAATAATGGTATCAATTTCTTCTTCACTCAAAGGTTTTGGCAAATATTCTTTAATGATAGATACTTCTTCTTGTTCCTTTTCTACTAAGTCACTTCTTCCTGCTTTTTGATAAGAATCAATAGAATCTTCCCTCATCTTAACTTGCTTCAACAAAACATCCATCACAATCTCATCGGTAATTTCACATTTTTTATCAATCCGAACTTGATCAATACTTGCTTTGATCATCCGAATCACTGCCAAACGTTTAGTATCTTTCATTTTCATGGCATTAACCATATCTTGTTTTATTTTGTCATACATAAAAATCTTCCTTTCTTTTTTTATTCTGCTACTAATTCTCTTCCCACTAAATAATAATCATCTCCATCTTTTTCAAACGTAAAATGATAAGTAGAAATGACATCTCCTAGAATACCATCTAAAACATCTACCGTCAAAATAATTTGATCCTCTGTCTCTTCACTATTTTTCAATGATAAATTAACGGGTGCTTCTTCACTTAATTCTTTCCGTTCGAAGACTACCACACCCTGATTGGTCGCATCATAATAAGCATAATGATTATTGTCAACAGCAAAATCTTCTATCGTAATTCCCACACTAGGACCATACAAATCACTAGCCGCTTTCTTTAAATCATCTTCACTCACAAAAACAGAAGAAGAAGTACACTGATATTCCTCTGTTTCCGTTGGAATTGTCAACGTATCACAAGCAATAGACTTATTTTTAGCATTATGATAAGCATAATAAAGAATAGCCTCATTACTTTTAATATCTAAAAAGTCAAAATCAACATAAGCAATCTTTTGATATAACTCTTCACTTACCGAAGAATCAACCGAAGAATCTCCTCTTA
>CALVJC010000053.1 GCA_944331945.1 uncultured Bacilli bacterium | reverse complement strand
CAATATCAAAATAAGCGTCATCTATATAGTCTGTTATCGTAAAACTCTCATAAGGAATGGCTATGACAGAAGCATCAAACAAGACATTATTTAGAGTCTCCATATCCGCAAGGAACTGGTTATCACTAATTTGTTTGATAGGATCTAGTATAGCTTCTCCCATTTCATATTGCACTCCATTGATCACTAACCAAGGATATTCATCTTTTAAAAATTCATATTCGGCAATTTGATTGGGAATATCTACATTGGGATAACCATCCGTTAAGAATAAGACAATGGTATCTCGATTTTCTTCTCTCTGATAAGTTTTTAAAATACTTTCAACATGTTTTAACGGTTGATAATAATTGGTCTTTCCCGTAGAGCTTAAGTTATTAATCTCATTTAATAAATATTCTTTCTCATTGGTAAAATCACTGATTAAAGTAGAACCTGTTTCAAAAGTGATTAAAGCGGCTCTATTATCACCACTTGATAATAAAGTTTCAATTAATTCGGTGGCATCTTCTTTGACTCTAGTTAACTTATCTCCAGTCATGGAACCTGATATATCTAAGACAAAGATAATATCCATAGGATTTCCTTCTTGCCTTAAAATCGTGTCTAAATCAAAAGTAATCCTGGCTTTTCCTACTCCCGTCCATTCGGCACTCTTCTCTATTTGCCATGAGCCTGGCTCTTGTTCTTGATAATTCAATTTCTCCGAGGTAATAAACACACTTTTGACCGGAGTAAGGGAAGCGAAAGCAAAAGGTACTGTGATTAACAATATGAAAAGAACTACACCACTTATGATCCCTAACTTTTGTTTCCCATTTAAATTTTTGATTCCCTCTTTTATCTTTCTTATGACTTTATCCATACTCTTAGGCTCCTCTTATTTTAATTTTAACATAGATAACCTTTTTTACAAAGAAAAATAGCTCTACATCCTATTTTTGGCATATTAAAACTATATTTTCTTGATTAGAGTCAGTTAATGCCCCATTAACAAGATGTTAACTTGGATTTTAGCAGGATTGATGAATTGTTTTACATTCTCTACTCTATTCATCTTTCTAACTCCTATCTTTTAACTAATTATACGGTATCTTAAAATACTTTTCAATAACCAATTCAACCTACATACTCAAGTTTCTAATATCCTATATTCAAAAAACATCCTAAGGAGTCCAATGAAATTTACGATTCAGGAAAGATGAGCTTTTCCTTTTATTTTTTGATCTTAATTTCTTTTAAATAACGTTTGGTAGCATCTTGCCAAGTTGGTAACCCTTCCCCAAAAACAGTTTCTAATTTTTGCTTGGACAATTTCGAATTTCTAGGACGATAAGCTTGTTTGGTTTCCGTTAAGGCCAAATATTCTTCGGTTGATACTTCATGTACTTCTGTAGTTGTTCCGGCTTCTTTTAAAATATATTTTGCAAAGTCAGCCCAGCTGCAATAATTTGAATTGGTAATGTGATAGGTACCATATTGATCCGCATCACTCATCGTAACAAGCATTTTTGCTAAATCTTTTGTATAAGTCGGACTACCAATTTGATCCGATACGACATTTAAGTCCTTATGTGTTTCTGAAAGACGAAGCATCGTTTTGACAAAGTTTCCTCCGTTTTTTCCGAAGACCCAAGAAACTCTAGCGATATAATGGTTCGGATTGGTTTCTACGATTTTTTCTCCCAAATATTTTGTCATACCATATACACTTTTGGGATTTGTCAAATCTTCTTCTTGGTATACACCTTCTTTGGTGCCATCAAAGACATAATCCGTACTAATATAGATAAATTTGGCATTTAGAGCAAGAGAAGCATCCACCAAATTCTTCGTCCCCATGACATTGGTTTGATAGCAAGCCTCTTTTTCTTCTTCTGCTTTATCTACTTTGGTATAAGCGGCACAATGAAAAATCACATCCGGTTGTACCTTAGCCATATATAGCATGACTTGATCACGATTGTTGATGTTTAATTCTTCCCTTGTGGGAGCGAATATTTCTTGTTCGCCTCTTTCCTTTAATTCTTGTACGATATCATGGCCTAATTGGCCACCTACTCCTGTAATGAAATATCTCATTTTTTCAAACCACCCTTCAAAAAGACTCTAATATAAATAGTCCCTAATGTAAGTTTACCAAACCATTTTAAAAAGCGCAATTGCATTTTGGTGGCATGGTTATATTTTTCTTCAAAATAATATTGACTTGTTTTTAAGGTTTTAAATTTGTTAATATAACTCATATTCTTATCTACACTAACCGAATGATCATGAAGAATGACGACTTTATTATAAATAGCCATTTTATAAGACGTTTTTTGGAGCTTTCGGGCTAAAATGTTTTCTTCATAATAGAGAAAGACTTGTTCATCAAAATCACCAATTTCTTTCATGACTTCGCTTTTGATTAGAAAGAAGCAACCGGATACCGCATCGACATAAGAAAGGTCATCCTTGTAATGTTCTTCCGGATAAGTGGTGTATTTCTTTTCGAATTTACGACCCAAGATGGGTAAGTTCATGAAAATGCTTTGTTTGGGAGTTGGTACTTTCCAGCCCCTACTAATTTCTTTTCCTTGACAAACAACAGGTCCTAGAACACCAATGTCTTTTTTACTACTCGCTTTTTGTAATTCTTTTAAGTTTTCGTCGCTATAAATGGTAATGTCGGCATTGGATAAGATGATATCACAGGTTGGGTAAAGGGCAATGGCTTCTTGGCATCCTATGTTAAGTCCATGAGAAAAACCCTTATTTTTTTCGGTTTGAATTACTTTAATATGATCTTGCTCCCATTTTTTTAAAACTTGATAAGAGTCATCGCTTGAATGGTTATCCACGACAATAATCTTGGAAATACTTTTATAATCTTTGATATTATTTAATAATTTTTCGGTTGTTTTAGCGTCATTATAATTAATAATGACATAGACAAGAGGTCTTTTTTTCAATTTTTCATCATCTCCTTTTCTTTATCGGTTAAAAGAAGGGCTACAAAAATGCTTACGGCCGGTGCTAGTAAAACATGGCCTGTTAGGAACGCTAAGAGGAGACTTAGGATTAAGGATAAGAAAAAGGTTATCTTTTTTCCC
>CALVJC010000052.1 GCA_944331945.1 uncultured Bacilli bacterium | reverse complement strand
ATCTACTGGTTTTGTAAACATTCCTTTTGTAATTGCCACATAAGAGTTTACACATTCATTAAAATCAAAACTACCAGTTGCTTCTTCTCTTACTTCTTCTTTTTTTGTTTCTTTTTTACTTGCTTCACAATCGCAAGGTTTTCCATCTTCTAGTTTCTTTCCACACTTTGTACAAAATTTTGCCATTTTTAACTCACTCCTTTTCTAAAAATAACTTGGCAAACTATAAGCATCAACTAATTTTAATTGATCGCCATCCATTTCATAGTAGAACCAAACATAATCGTAATCGGTTTCCTCTTCCCCATCCACTGGTTTATATTTGTAATCTACCGTGAAATCAATTTCAAGAATACCATCTTCAAAATAAATCGAATCGATCGAACGAATATCCGTTACTTCAAAACGCTCTAAAGCACTTGAGAAGTATCCTCCTGCAACATCTTCAACAAGACTATCATAAGCATCTTCTAAGTCTGATGTATCACTACCAAAATTATCTGCAATAGAAGACCATTCTTGCTTTCCAATTGCACTAGAGAATAATAAATTCATATCTGTTTTAAGTTGTTCTTCAATCGTAGCAGTCGCTTCTTCAGATAGAGAATCCTCATCAAAATCAATCCAAGTTGGATTATTATAATAATCCGCTTCAATCGTTTCCGTTACTTCAAATCCAATCGGTAAAGAAACAACCACTTCATATTCCATATTAAACAAAGCTGGAATAATGTAAGTATCATAGCCATCACTAGTCTCATCAAGATAACTACGATCTAAAACAACTCCTCCAAAATCAACTTCTGATCCTTCTGGAACATAAAGAGTAAAGTCTTCTGTAAAATCATCTTCTGGTAAAACCACTACCCATTCATCAAAAACAAGAAATTTCTTATCTGATGTTTTATGAAGTTCCAAAGTTGTTTGTTTGGTACCACTTGATGTTGTATAAGAAATATCAGCATAGGCAGTTAAACTATCATCAGAATAATCTACTTCCGTAACATTAAAGTTTTTGATAGACTTTGCTAAGTCTTTTTGATCATCATTAGAATAATATTCTACAAAACGATCTTTTGTTGTAAACTCACTTTCGTCTAAGTCACTACATTGATACATAGTATCAAGATCTTGATCGACAAATGCTTTAAAATAAGTATTCGCGACCGCATTCGGACTAACCGAATTCTTTAAAAGTAGGAAACCAACAACTAATAAAATGACCACAGCCGTAATACCACTAACTAAAATCTTTTTTGATTTACTCATTGGTTTTCTAGGCTTAGTAGGCTGCTTTTTTTCCTGTTTTTTAACAGTTTCTTCTGTCCTTTCCTCTTCTTGCTCTAAAGCTGCCCCACAATTTTCACAAAACTTGGCACCTTTTTCATTTTTTGCGCCACATTCACCGCAATACATACTTTCAACTCCTTCTCTTTGATTGCACTTTTAGTATAGCATACTTCCTTCCATTTTTCGACTCTTTTTGCATCTTTTTTTATTAGACACAAACAAAGATAGCCAAAGCTATCATTTTGTTTCAATAATTAGTTTTATTGCTGTTCGATCCTCTCCCTCAATCGAAATATCGGTAAAAGCCGGAATACAAACGATATTTTTTCCAGAAGGTGCTAAAAAACCTCGGGCAATGGCTACCGCCTTGATCGCCTGATTAAGAGCTCCTGCCCCCACCGCTTGAATTTCTACACTTCCATTGGAACGAAAAACGTTCGCTAATGCTCCAGCTACTGAATTTGGGTTTGATTTTGACGAAACTTTTAATGTTTCCATATTGTTATATCATCCTTTCTTTTTCTAAAACATCTTATGATGTAAAAAAAGAAAAAAGACCAAAGAAAAAAGTTAGACAAAGCTAACCTTTAAAATAGACTTTCAATTTCACCGTCATCTGCTCCTCCTGCATCAACCGGCGGTACAACACTAGGAGTGCTTTGAACTGGTGTTGGCTCTGGTTCTACCTGCGGTACAACTGGAGAAACAGAAGGCGTTTCCATGACTGGAGCTGGTGTTGGTGCCACTGGAGCAACCGTTGGCACTTCTAAAGATGCATTCATTCTTGGAATAGATTGTGTATTTTCCATTGGATCCGCTCCCCCATAAATCGCCCGATGCGTATTTTGATCAATCGTAATATTTGGAACAATAGGACTTGCTCCTCCATAAATTGGTCTTTTTTCTTCCACAACTGGTTTTGGTTCTGACGTTGGAACAGAAGGCATCGGCGTAGGATTAACTGGTGGAATATCTACATTAACCGCTGGAGTAGGAGTTTCTACTAAAGTTGGATTCGCTGGTATATTATTGACTGGCTCAGAAGCAATATTTAAAGCCTCAACAATAGGAACAGTTGGCGCTTGTGCAGCTGGACTCTCTGGAACCGAAGAAACCACTGGCTCTATCTTTGGAACAGGTGCACTCTCTTGTGGTGGAAGTGGAGGTTCTACCCTTGGAAGAGTTGGAGCAACCACTTGAACTGGTTCAGAAGCTGCCACGACATCAACATTCTCTTGGGTTACAGGAGCAACATTAACATTTGTATTTGGAGTAATAGGAGGTACCGATACAGGTGTTTCTGGAACTGCTGGAGTCGCTTGAGGAACTTGTTCCATTGGAATCGGATTCGTAAAAACTTTCGGTTCCATATTGACTTCTTGAGGTTGATCTGATGGAGAAAGTTCTGCTTTTCCTACTTGTGGAGCCGTAACATCTTGAACCGCTACATTGGTATCTACACTAGGAACCTGCTCAACAGTCTCATTTTTTCCCTTCTTCTCTTTTTTCTTCTTACCATCCTTATTACCCGTCGCAATAAAGATAATAAGAGCTACAATCAACAGTAAAACGCCACCCGTAATTAACATTCCCGGAATGGTTGTAAACCAATTAAAATCAAAACCTGCTAGTATCATATTCACATCTCCCTTATTATCTTATGTTTATTATACAACTATATAGTAACAAAAATTAAAAAAAAAAGCAATGAGATTTTGTCAACCTTCCTTGCCAGATGTAAAATAAGACTTATTTTTTTAGAACAAATAAAACAAATAATTTTGTTTTTACCTTGTCGTTACCTCCAAGGATTCCTACTTCAACGATAAGTATCCTCTATTCTCCATAGGCTTAAATTCCGATGGTCGCCACCGTACTGTTTTATTTCATCTCTTTTTCTAACTTTAATAATCTTTTGAATTCTTTACACAAATCACATACTTTTTTACTCTATGTTCTTTTTAATAAGAAAGAAAATATTTATAAACAAACCGACTCAACCAACTGTCCTAGAAATTTGTCTTTGTTGTTCTAAGAGTGGATATAATCTAAAATGATAAGCTCGATATTCTTTCATAAGACTAAATCGTCTCGTTTGTGTATCCATATTATCATTAGAACAAATGTTTGTCAATACATGGAACGACTTTTTTATGTATGAATTTCTTATTGTATAAAAAGCAGGAGAAATAAACTCTCTTGCTTTTTTAGTCTCTTACTTTGATATGCGCTTCTCTTAATTGCATTTCACTGACTTCACTTGGCGCTTCCATTAAGTTATCGGCTCCTGAGGCACTCATTGGGAAGGCAATGGTTTCACGAATCGATTCT
>CALVJC010000051.1 GCA_944331945.1 uncultured Bacilli bacterium | reverse complement strand
ATGGTCACTTACTTTGTTATTACTAGTTTCACAAGCAATCATAGCACGTTTTATAACTTTATGAAAGTTCTCCCATTTACTATATTCTAGTAAAGGCATTAATTCTCTTGCTTCCCAAAACCCATTCCCATACTCATCAATATGTTTTATGCTTTCAAAAGTCTTTTCAGTATATTCTTCTATATTTCCATTTTAACATGCCCTTATTTTTTCCGTCTAATTTATTATAATCAAAAACTAAAAAAACTAGATCTTAAAACTTAAAACCATCTAGTCTTTTCTTTATTCTTTAATTAGAACAAACAAAGCAACTCAACCAAATATTCTATGAATCAGTCTTTGTTGTTCTAAGATTGTATATAACCTAAAATGATAAGCTTGATATTCTTTCTTAAAAATAAATCACCTCGTTTGTAAGCCCATCTTAGCATCAAAACAAATGTATGACAATGCACAGATCGATTTTTTTGTATGAATTTCCTATTGTATAAAAAAATAACAAAAGGTTTTCAAAGAACAGAACAAAGAATCATTTTTAAACAGGAATCAAAAGTTGTTGACCAATCTGCAAAAGATTACTACTAAGGTTATTAAGGCTCTTTAAAGCATCTACAGTTGTTCCAAAACGATTGGCAATACTCCATAGACTATCACCCGATTGTACCGTATAAACAGTAGGAGAAGATGGAACCTCAACCGTACCACTCACGGGAATCACTAAAACTTGACCAACACTTAAAGTATTACTTGTTAAATTATTCGCTCTTTTTAATTCATCTACGGTAAGGCCAAATTGTTTTGCAATACTCCATAAACTATCACCCCGCACAACGGTATAAGTTGTCGTTTCTTCCGGCGGTACAACAGGATTTTCACCAGTTGGAATTATTAACACTTGACCAACACTTAAAAGATTACTTGATAAATTATTGGCACTTTTTAACTCATCTACCGTAATACCATAACGATTCGCAATCGCCCATAAACTATCACCAGCTTGTACTACATAAGTAATTTCCTCATAACCATTATCATTATCTTCCGATGAATCACCTGTACCAGGAATCAATAGCCGTTGTCCAACTTGTAAGACATCGCTCGTTAAATTGTTAACATTGCGTAAATCTGCTACACTAACACCAAAGCGATTGGCAATACTCCACAAACTATCCCCTTTTACAACAGTATAATAGGTAGGACTAGTCCCACCATTATCAGAACTAGTAGAAGGAATCTTTAAAATTTGCCCGATTTGTAAAGTATCACTCGTTAAATTGTTTGCTTTACGCAGAGCATCAACCGTTACTCCAAAGCGATTCGCAATACTCCATAAACTATCCCCTCGCTGTACCGTATAAGTATTAACTCCTTCTGGAGGAACATAAGTAACTCCAGCATACTGTGCTATAGCCCGCACTACCGCTTCCACATAATTTAGTAAATCATTTTGAAGCTTTACCCGATCATTTGCATTATCAATAAATCCATACTCTACTAATAAAGACTGCATAGGCGAAGTTTCTCGAATAATATAGTAATAATCTTTACTAGGATCTTCTGGCAATCTTCTTTGATAATACTTACGCATAATCTGTCCTTCTTGACCAATGGACTCTAAAATACTTTGTGCTAAAGTAGAACTATTTCGAAGCGCATAAATAACCTCTGCTCCTTCTCCACCTCCTGCATTGATATGATTAGAAATCAAAATAGCATTACTACTACCTCCAAAAGCCTCATTTGCCCTTCTTAATCTTTCTTCTCGACTTAAATTCTCATCGAAATCTCGGGTAATTACCGCTGGTATGCCAAGCTCTTGTAACCTCCGATACATATATTCTGCTGCTTCCAAGGTAAAATCTTTCTCTTGTAATCCATTCGAAACAGCACCGGGATCACTTCCACCATGTCCAGCATCAACAACGACCCCTGCAATCGCACGTTCATTCATAAACTCACCTCTACCTTAAAATATGTAAAAGTGGGCTATTTTGCTACTAAAATAAATAAACTAGTAAAAAAATTTACAGAAAAAAATAACCTTTTTGCTTTTTTAGCAATAAGGCTTTTTTATACAACAATATTATATTGTAACACTTTGTAGTTTACTACTAAGTGGAGTTTCAAAAAGGAACTTCCTTTGCCCACATTCGTTATTGGCTCTGCCAATAGCATAGTGAGTTACTATTTTGTTTAAAATAGTTTTTACGAAAATCCATTAGTTATAAGGTTTCCTTGGTATTTTTACCTCTAACAATCGTGCTTTATCTAATATTACAAGCACTTTTTACATACTTCTATTCCTTGCTTTAATTGATTCTTGGTATCTTCTATCTACAAAAGTTTGTATTTTATCATTTGTTATAGCTACTTCCCAATCAAATTTATATTGATCTGCCTTCTTTAAACTATCATTGTTATCAAATAATCTCCAAGAATTATTTTCATTATCAAAATACCATCTTCCATGGGTAAAGGCATTCCTTATTCTATCTGCTTCGTATTGTATTCCATTAATTGTTATAATTTCCCCTTCTGAAATAA